>CAZNER010000209.1:0-1513 GCA_964572065.1 uncultured Candidatus Saccharibacteria bacterium | reverse complement strand
TATATTTACTAGTTAGTAACTTACAATAATAGCTTCTTTTTTATATAAGATATATTCTACAATTATAACCATAATTGTGTTTAGCATATTGGAGACTATAATTCTAAAACTAACTTCCTATCTAGTCTTATTAGTAAATAATTATCCTTGTGAATTCAATTTTTGTCATTTGCTACGGGGATATAAGGTGATTATCTTCAGCATACACACTATAATCCATAACAACATGAAAATCAACATTACCAATAGTAGGATAGGAAACATCTGAACGCATAGCATATGCTAATTTAAGTGAAGGATTTTTTGCATCATTATCCGCCTTGCCATATGCCGCGAATATAAGCATATGAGGATTATCATTTGTTAAATTAAAGTAACCATATTTCAAGGTGTTTAACTTGACTTCCTTATCAAAGAGAATACTATCTGTCATACGTCTAAACTCAAAATTATCAGTATTAATTATTGCTTTGTCGTTAGTATCTCTACTGATACCACCCTTATCAACAATCTTTATATTTATTCCTTTATAACAGGCATTTAAATTCGAGTAATTGATGTTGTTGGTACTTGTATAAATATCTAGATTTATATACGTGACACGTTGATAAAATTCACCAGCAGGTATATTTGATATGTCTATCTCACCTGTATAAAAAGTATTGAGATTCTTGAATAACATGTCACGGTTAAAAGTACCACTATTAATCTCATTCAAATAATCATTCGAGATAATAATACCATCATTTTGATCTGTAATAATATCCTTCATCCGCGTATGCGCGCTATACACGTATTTCCGGAATCTCCATGCAGCTTGATTATTTTTTTGGAAGTTTAAATTGTAGAAATAAGGATATGGATAGAGTACATTTATTGGATTATCATTTCCAGCAAATGCTCCAGTAGGACCAGTAGGACCAAGTGCTCCAGGTGCTCCAGTAGGACCAGGTGCTCCAGGTGTTCCATTTCCTCCAGTAGGACCAGTTGCTCCATCTGTTCCAGTAGGACCAGTTGGTCCACCAGGTGTTCCATCTTTTCCATCTTTTCCAGTAGGACCAGTTGGTCCAGTATCTGTAGTTACTCCTGTAAGTCCTGTTAAAAGCGAACCATCTCCAATAAACTTATCTGCATAAACATTAGTAAATGTTACATTTGCATTAGTTGATATTACATTATTATCAATTATAATATTATTTCCAGCATTATAATGAGATGGATTTATTGATGGATTTGTTGATGGATTATTACCAATAATATTTAATAAACTAGTTTTAAGTTCTACATTACGTTCATTAACAATTCTTAAAATTTTATTTGTTCTAGAGTTTATCTTATTGACAAGCCAATTAGTCGGTGGATTAACAGGCATATATATATTACAAAATATATATATAATATAATTTTAATTAAAAATTATCTGTAAATTCAAAGGCTGCTTCTTTATTTTCATATTTTGTTGCTAAAGCATATTCTCCTACTCTTTTTTCAAAAAAATTTGTTTTTCCTTCAA
>CAZNER010000208.1:0-1536 GCA_964572065.1 uncultured Candidatus Saccharibacteria bacterium | reverse complement strand
TATACACTTTTAGAAAGAAAAAGCAAATTATGAACTATAAATTTAAAACTAAGCCATATGGCCATCAATTAGATGCATTAGAAGCATCTTGGGATAAGGAAAATTTTGCCTATTTTATGGAAATGGGTACAGGTAAATCGAAAGTATTATTAGATAATACTGCGATTTTGTATGATAAAGGACTTATAAATGGTCTTTTAATTATTGCACCTAAAGGTGTTTATAAAAACTGGTATGATTCTGAAATCCCCACACATTTACCAGATCACATAGAAAAAAATGTAGTGCTTTGGAAAACATCAGACAAATCAAAAAAACAAAAAAATATATTAGATACATTATTTAAAACAAATACAGATCTTCATGTTTTAATTATGAATGTAGAATCTTTTTCTTCTGGTGATGGTGCAGCATTTGCATATAAATTTTTATCTTGTCATAAATCAATGATTGCAATTGATGAAGCAACTACAATTAAAACACCTACATCTAAACGAACTAAAAATATTATTGCATTAAGAGATCATGCAAAGTACAGAAGAATACTAACTGGTTCACCGGTAACTAAATCACCATTAGATTTATTTTCACAATGTGAATTCCTTGATCCCTGGCTCCTGGGGCATCAATCCTATTACACATTCAAAGCACGATATGCAGTAACTAAAAAAATAGAAGTTCAAGGTAGACGTGTTGAGATAGTAGTTGGTTATAGAAATCTTGCGGAACTATCAGAAAAAATAAAATCTTTTTCTAAAAGAATATTAAAAGAAGACTGTTTAGATTTACCTGCAAAAACTTATGTCAAGCATTATGTTGAACTTACAAAAGAACAGAAAAAATTATATGAGCAAATGAAGAAAGAAGCAATAGCTTTTTTAGATAATAAAATGCAATCTTCTGCAACGGTTATGACTCAATTGATGAGACTCCATCAAATTACCTGTGGACATTTTACTGCCGATGATGGTACTATAAAAGATTTACCTTGCCAAAGACTAACTGAATTAATGGACATATTAGAAAAAATAGAAGGCAAAACTATTATATGGTCTCATTATACTCATGATGTAAAAAGAATTATAAAAGAAATTAAAAAAGTATACGGTGAAGATTCTGTTGTAGATTATTATGGTGCAACCGATACAGATGCAAGATCAGCTAATATTAAAAAATTTCAAAACGATGATAAATGTAGATTCTTTGTTGGTACTACTCATACCGGCGGATATGGAATTACTCTTACCGCCGGTAGTAACATGATTTATTTCTCTAATGGTTATGATTTAGAGAAACGTCAACAGTCTGAAGCCAGAATAGATCGTATAGGTCAAACTAAAAAAATGACTTATATTGATATCATGACTCAAGACACAGTTGATGAACGAATTGTTAAAGCGCTTCGTAATAAAGTCAACATCGCAAATAAAATTATGGACGAAGACTTTAAAGAATGGATTTAATCAATCGATATTTTTTTAGGTTTTTTAGATTCTGGTGGATTATACTCTAATTCAACATTGAGCATACCATCTT
>CAZNER010000207.1:0-1539 GCA_964572065.1 uncultured Candidatus Saccharibacteria bacterium | reverse complement strand
TATTGTAAAACACACGCATCTACTCTTTGGCGAAGTTTATTATCTATAGCATGCTGAAGCCAAGATTGTATTTCATTTTCACCTAGAAAATGTTCTAAAATTTCTTTTTCTCTATCTGTAATTGTAATTATTATATCCATTTATTCATTCTCCTTTGATAACTTATTAACAAATCAAAACGCCTGAAAATCTACTAGAACCAGTAATATCCATTTGTTGTGCGCCGCCAGATTGTCTTATATAAACATATGCGGTATCATTTTCATCCATATCAACCAAACCTGATACAGCCAAATTACCATACGCAGCATCTGCTGTATAATTAGGGTCCATCACAACATAAAAACTGTTATTTGATGTTACAATACCAGCCAAAATATACGTAGCACCAGTATCTATGGCATTCAAATATATATTTGTATTTAATTGATATTTACCAGTTAATGGAGCAGTGAACGTGTTAGATGCAAAATTATTACCCACATCAAACTTTTCTGTACCAAACACAATAGTAACATCAGTATTTACTGCTATATTAGATTGTGTAGCTGATGGTTGCACTAAAAAACAAGGTTGACCGGTGTTAATCATTTCACCATTATCGGTTACCGTTATCGTAGAACATTCCTGTATTTTCTTTGCTCCGCCGTCACCTCTAACAAGTTTATTATCTCCGATATCACTATCAGAACAAACATCTCCGCCGGCAGAACCACCGGCAGTGAACCATCCCATTATACATATTGAAACAGCACTGAAGCCAGTATTAGTACCATAATATTCTACAACTTGATTTGAATCACATGGCACTATAAATACGGCATCATTATATATATCAGCAATTTGTGTACGAATCGCACAAGTATTATATGCATTAGAATTTCCATTCTTCCTTAAAAGAATTGTTGAACCAGCCACACCATCTTGTATAGCTAATTTAAATACTATAGAAACAGCATCAGATGATACAATAGATGAACAATCAAGATCATGCCAGCCACCATTAGTAGTTAAATCTCCTACTTCCCAATCCCAACTGGTAGGATCTCCACGATCAACATACCGGTAATTAGTTCCGCCTGCACCAATTTCACTTACAACTTCCCACCCGCGCGAAGGATCTGTATAAACCAAGTTAAATCCTGCTCCATTTACATTTAAATTTAAAGTAGCCGAATCACCCTCTATATTATTAGAACCTGATATTGTAATGGTGTTAGTTTCAGCCATATTTTTAAAATCACAAAAACCCACCAAATCTCCTTCAGATGGTGAAGTAGGTAAATGTAAAAGAACATCATTATTGGTAGCATCTATTAAATAACCATTATTTTTAACACAATTAACAGATGTACCGCTAACAATAGTCCAAGATATACCCCCAACCTGCGACCATTTCAAACCTGTTGCTTCCCCACTGGCAACAGTTAAAACCTCATCATTCTCTCCTAATGAGAGTGTTGCGATGGTATCATTGCCTGTACCGACAACCATATCTCCTTTTGAATCGTATTCTGATTTCATTACAGAATCAGATCC
>CAZNER010000206.1:0-1564 GCA_964572065.1 uncultured Candidatus Saccharibacteria bacterium | reverse complement strand
TTAAATACTGACAAAAATATCACTAAATGAAGCGTCAATCGCATAATAAAAGGGTGTAAATCTCCTAATTTATACACACAATCCATTCTGTCATAGGACAAACGGGAAAACCCATACTCCATGGCATTTATAAAGGTTCATATAAATAGATTATTGAAATAAATTGACAATTAAGAAAAAAATAAATAAAATAAAATGAAAATTGAAATTGATATTCCTGATAGATATGAAGAATTCTTTGATTATATCCAGAAATATTTTAAGATATCAAAGGAAAAGTATCTCAGAAATATAATCAGAGGAGAGATCGAGAGTAGAAATCAGGATCTTCACATTTTTTAATCATTTTTCTTTATTTTTTTATACGTACCGTCATCTTGAAGGATATAAACAACTTCATCAATCTTAATCTCTTTAATCTTTCTCAAATCTGGGTTATCTCTCAAGATCTCCTCTGCCTTTTTTTGCAATAAATGGAGCGCCAATTGGGACACATTTTTATATCCTAGATTGGGGTATTTTTTAATGTAAGCTTCAAATAAAATTCTTAATTCATTTGGGAAATTCATTGTATAATAATCATAATCCTTTCTACTCTTCTTTGCCATAATTCTTCAAATTTCACTTAAATTTGAATTATCTTAATAAAATACTCTCTCTTTATGCTTTTAAGCTTATAGTATTAATTTTTGGTATAAATTTGATAGTGATCCCATTATCTTTTCACTGAAATTTCAGTAAGATTTAAATATGAAAAATGTCACAAAGATCTTAATAAAATTTAAATTAAATTTAATAAAAATTTGCGTGAAAAATAAAATGTCATATATCACACTTCAACTTGAAAGAGATTTAATTGAAAAGATTAAGGAAATTGCGAGGAATAAATTCCCCCTAAGGAATATTAACTCTTATGCTGAGGCAACTCGTGAAGCCTTGATCGAGTTCGTAAAAAAGAATCGTAGATACCTTCCTAAAGAAAATGATCAAAAACAAAATCAAACAGCTTTGGAGGGAAGCAGTTAAATGTCAAGCGAATCGAAGGTAATAGAGATCGATCTCTGGACCCACGATGTTGAACGTTTCAGGATTGAATTTTCATCCTTAAATGACGTAAAATTTGATGGTATGGAAGTTATTTCTCAGCAAGGCAAAGATAAACGTTATTCGTTAATATATCGAAACTTTGGTTCGGAGATACAATTCCCTGAAGAGGGCTATTACCAACTAAAAAATGTTTTTGAGTAACTTTGAATAAGGAGGAGAGAAAACAAAATGGTTAGAGTATTAAAAACATACGAGGCTCCTGATAAGGAATGGATTGAGGCTCTTATGTACTGGCCAAGTGCGGAGATTATGCAATATAGAATCTATCGAAGGAATCAAGACATAGAATGCAACGAGATCACCACAGATACGGAACAGCTTAGGAATGTAAGGGATTATCTCAATGAGATTTTGGAGGGCTAATCATGAAAGAATCCGTTGGGATTAAAATGCATGAGGATTGTATTGATTGCCCTCATAGACAAGGGTCTTGGTGTCATCGTTTAATGAATGATAT
>CAZNER010000205.1:0-1572 GCA_964572065.1 uncultured Candidatus Saccharibacteria bacterium | reverse complement strand
ATGGTGGTAAATTAGAAGATGGTATGCTCAAAATTAAACTTGAGTATAATCCACCTGAGTCTAAAAAACCAAAACAAATAGAGATTGTTTAAATCCAATCCTTAAGAGCATCGCCAGTTATTTTACTGGCGATGTTCATTTTACTTTTTAAAGCTTTTACAATTTTTTCATCAACAGTATCTTCTGCAATAATATCTATATAAGTCATCTTTCTAGTTTGACCTGCTCTATTAATTCTAGCTTCTGATTGTATTCTTTTTTCATAATCATAACCATTAGCATAATAAATCATTGTATTAGCACCAGTTAATGTGATACCATACCCACCCGTTTGTGGTGTACCAATTATAAATCTAACAGGACTATCAGGATCTTGTATTTGTTTAATTGCATTTTGTCTTTCTTCATTTGTTGTATCACCATAGTAAGTTACATAAGATTCTTTACCAAAGTTTTTTTCAACAGCATTAACAATAGCATTGATGTCATGTCTATAGTGGGCCCAAATAACAGCTTTGTTTTCAACCTCACCAAGTATATCTACTAATGCATCAAGTCTTTCATTCTTAACTTCTTTAATCGTACCATCATCAGCAGTAAAGTGACCACAAGTAATTTGATGGAGTCTCATTAACTGAACCATAGCAGATTGAGTTGTCATTTGTTTTCCATCTAACTCAGCTAATGCTAACACTTTCATTTGAGTATATAATTTTTTCTGTTCTGGTGTGAGTTGAATTACACGTTTAGTATAAGTGTAGTCAGGTAAATCTAAACAATCTTCTTTTAAACAACGATAAGAAAATGGTTCAAGCTTCTGTGATAGTTCACCTAGGTTTTTATAACCCACTACTATTTGTACTGATCGTCCACCAAAGTTTGCAGATCGCATTACCGCATATCGAGTTCTAAACGCATAGTAAGAACCATAGTCTAATAAATACGGATCAAGGAACTCGCATTGTTTATATAAATCTAATGGTGATTTAGTTACAGGTGAACCTGTTAGTATTCTTTTATATTTTGCATATTTACCTAAGGCTACAATATTTTTAGTTCTTTTAGCATCTGGATTTTTAATTGTAGTAGACTCATCAATAGCCATTAATGTATTATGACAACTCATAAATTTAGCTGCAAAGTCTAAACCTTTTTTAGTTGAGAATGCTTCAACGTTCATACACAATACATGAAGTTTTTCTGTAGACTCAAATAATTTATTAAGTTCATTTTGTTGTTTTTGATTTATCATGGCTTTCCATAACACAACATCTTTTTCAACATGAGCTGCCATATGAACAGGTATCTCAGTATCATACCAGTTTTGATAAACACCTTTAGGTGCAATAATTAAAGCACCATTAATTTTACCTTTGTCATACAACATAGAAATGTTATCAATAAGAACTTTTGATTTACCAGTTCCCATTTCCATAAAGTATGCAAATACTTCTTTATTCCACGACTTTTCTAACGCAGTTATTTGATGCGCATAAGGTTTAGTTTTAAATTTATAATTCATAATAATATTTCCTATTGTCTTTCTATTGACAATCTATATAATAAAAGGTA
>CAZNER010000204.1:0-1572 GCA_964572065.1 uncultured Candidatus Saccharibacteria bacterium | reverse complement strand
AAAGTTAAAGCGGCTAAAGCTAGAGCTAATGATATTATACAGACACGGTTAAAAAACAGTATCACATTTAAGAGGTTAATCATTAACACCTTTAAAAGTAAAGTAAAAATAGAAGAAGAGATTACAAGTATAATCAAAGAATTAGATAGGGCAGTGTCTAAAGGTAACAAATCTGAAATCTCCACATTAACAAAAAAATGGACCGATTATTTATCATCTTTAATGCCAAAATTGGAGGGTACAACTAAAGAAATCGCAGATATGTATTACAAGGACCTACCTATAAATGTAAAAAGAGAAATAAAGAGATACGAATTTTATAAAATATTTCAGGAAAGAGCTAAACTAAGTGGAAAAGAACTTGAGAGAGCATTAAAAAATCCGTGGTATAAAATAGTTACATCAGCACCAAAAGGTAGTTCAAAGATATCAAAAATATTTTTATATCCAACAAAAGAACTGGCCAAACGTCTTGGAGCAATCATAGTGAGAAATAGTGCAAGCAAAATGGAAGAAATCATTCTACTATTAATGAATAAAAAAGAATTCTGGGGTATAGGTCAATATGCTCTTAGTAAATTGCTTACATCGGCATTAACAGCGGGAGCACTTTTTCCAATTATGAAGACAGCACTAACAGGATTATCAGTGTATCATTTACCCACAGTTAGTAAATTTTTTGGTATTGAACCACCCGATAAAACTTTTGACATTGTCCTTTTAGATTCAATTAGGGAAGGTCTTAGTAAGATACATATTAAGGGATTTACTAATTTAGATGTGATAATACCTCCAATAATGTCTAAGGTGGGAAAATTTATTGAATTTATAAGGAAAACCCCAATGTCAGAATATGGAGAATCTGATGAGGACGCTCTTAAGAATACAAAAGAAACTGCTAAGAAGGCAGAAGAAATTGCTAAGAAGGCAAAAGAAAGTGCTAAGAATGTAGTTAAATCTAATCAAATCATAAAAAATGCAGAAATAATTCATGGAGGAGATTTATATGATTCAAACAGAACTAAAGAAATAAGAAATGAAATTAGTGATTTAGGTTATAACAATGAAAGTAGAAGAGTGTATGTTATTGATGATATAGTAATGTATGTAACAGAAAAAGGAGAAAACATTGGAGATTATCATGAATTATTTAACGAGACGAGTACAGGAAAATTAAATTACAAGGTAAACAATAAAAAGATATATCTTAAAAAAGACGACGAAATAGAAACTAATAACTCACAAACAACAACAAATGAAAGTCCCGAACAAAGGTGGTTATCTGAACATTCAAATGGGTCATTTAAAAAATTAAACCCAAATAAACCAACAACGTGGTTATATTATACCGAACCTAATAATCAGGGAGATAGGTATATTTATAAAGTCACACGTGACGGTAAAAAAAATCAATTCATTAAAAAATAATATCATGAAAAGAAGATTACAAGAAGAAAAAGAAAGAATTATATCATTATTTGGACTTAGAGAGCAAGAGGAAGAAATGGTAAGTGTTGCTCCGTTGGAAAAGTTCAAAAAAATAAAATTTTATGATGCCAAAATGAAACCAAT
>CAZNER010000203.1:0-1595 GCA_964572065.1 uncultured Candidatus Saccharibacteria bacterium | reverse complement strand
ATTAAAGCTAATAGTAGAAAAGAAGTAAGACAAATGGTAGGTGTGGAAAACATAAAAAGTATGCGGAGGATTGACAGTTATGATAGAACAAGCTTGTTGCACGAATCTAGCTGAATGTACTCAATTAGTTCATGACTTAGCACATAATTTATTATACATTTCAATATTTGCTTTAGTTTTGTTAATAATAATTTTTATTTTAGTTTTCAAAGATGTAAAAAATTGGAAATTTAAAATTGATGACGGCTTAGAATGATAATAACTGTAGTTGGGAAGGTAGGATGTTTACATAGTGATACATTAATCAATATTCATAGGAATGGAGCTGGAAAGTGTATCAGTATAAAACGACTTTATCATAATTTTAGTGGAGGATATAGAAAAACGTATAACATGGAAACTCCTACTTATGTAAGAAGTTATGATAAAGATGAAAATAGAATAAAACTTCATCGGATAGAAAATGTTATTAAAACAGGAATAAAACAATTATTCTTATTAGAATTAGAAGATGGGAAAACTATAAAATGCACAAAAGATCATAAATTCATGACAGAAAACGGATTTAAAAAATTAGAAAATCTAAATAATAATGATAAAATAATGTGTGATAGTTTATTACCTCAAAAAAATTTAAAGAAATCTTTTAAACTGCCTGATGTTAGTATACATGTTGAATATCATCCTTTTAAGAATAAAAATAATAAGATAGAAGTACATAGATTAGTATATGAAAGTTATATTAATAAATTAAAATTCACAGAATTTTTAGATATTATTTGGAATGATGAAAATTTATCTAAAAAATTAAAATTTGTAAATCCTAAAAAATATGCTATTCATCATAAAGATGGAAATCATTATAATAATAACAAAAAAAATTTAATCAAAATTTCTAAAGATAATCATGCAAAATTACATTCTATAATATCTGATGGTTTTAAACATTTTAATCAAGGTGTTCCATATTTTGTAAAAATTAAAAGTATATTAAAAATAGGAAAATCATCAACTTATGATATTTGTTGTAAAGATCCTATACATAATTATGTAGCTAATGGAATGGTTGTTCATAATAGTGGAAAAAGTTATAGTACTGCAAGAATTGTTAAATACTTTCATGATAATGGTTATATGATTTATGCAAATTGTGAATACAAACTTAAAAATTATGAAAGAATCCTTAAACAAGAAATTATAGAAAACCCTTTAGACCCTAAAATTCCTGAAAGTGCTGAATATTGGAAAACAAGGTATAAACGTCCATGTCTTGTTATTATCGATGAAGCAAGTGGATGGATGGATTCTAGAAGTAGCATGAGTAAAGAAAATAAGATAATGACTAGATGGATTTCTCAAATACGAAAAATTATTGGAGAAAAAGAAGATAGTTATTTAATAATTATAAGTCAGTTAGCAAGTATGGTAGATGTAAGAACTAGAGGTTTAAGTCAAATTTATATTCACATGAGAAAGTTAAGAAAGCATCCTCCTTTATTTCAACAAACAATATTTTATGATACGGGCAAAAAAGAAGTTCATCGTTTTGAAGTTGATAATAGGATTGGAAAACTTTACGATACTGATGAAGTAAT
>CAZNER010000202.1:0-1596 GCA_964572065.1 uncultured Candidatus Saccharibacteria bacterium | reverse complement strand
TTTTAGGAATTTTATTTATTATATTTGGATTATACTTAATATTAAATTTCAATAAAAAAAAAAACTTAATGAGTATGGGTTGGAACTCTATTTTTCAATTTTAATATAAATTTTTTTAAAAATTGATTTATAGATTAAATTATAAATTAAACTATAATGAAAAACCTTTTCAACTCTTTACTCTTCACATTAGGCACTACTTATAGTTTTATTTTACCAAATAATCTTAATCCATTATCTAGTCAAAAAATTAGTAATCCAATGATGTCATCACAAGATTATCTACAATCAACAAGTAATAAAGAAAAAATTAATTTTAACTATAAAAATTTAATGGATCTTAATAATATTTTAGTTCAAGGAGGATCTCTTAGAACTTGGTCATATAAATCACCACTTGTTGAGCAAGTTCAAGTCACATTAAGTAGTGAAGGTAGACCAATTGACGGTGATGTTGAACTATGGCACGGACCTGACAATACGCCTTGTAAAATGAGAATTTATATTGAAGATGGTCTTATTCGACCATTTACAGCTGTTCTTGAGACACCAAGAGGACCGAATACTGTTGCTATTAAAAATATTGGACAAGTTGAATTTCCTCTAACAACTTATGTTACATCTGAAAATATTGAAACACCAAACGTTGAATGTTTATCATCAGGTACAACAATTCAAGGAGGAGCACTTAGAACATATCCTTTTAATCCACTTGTAGATAGCGTTCAAGTTCTTTTAAGAACTGATGGAAGACCATTAAATTCAAGAATTGAACTTCTACAAGGACCTAATAATAATAAACAAGTTATTGAATTTTATAGCGAAGATGGTTGTGATCGACCATTCTTTTGTATTATCGAAACTCCAGGATCTGGTAATGTCATTCGAGTAGTTAATACAGCTCCTATTGAATTTCCTATGTTAGCTTCTGTAGTTCCTTATAGAATTTCTAACAATAGATCATCAAGACCTACAGTGGGAGGAGATGTAGTAATGGGTGGAAATCTAAATTGGTAAAAAAATAAAAAATTTTTCAAATACATCATTTATTTTTTATTTTTTCTAGATCTTTTCTTTCTTTTAGATCTTTTGTTTTTTCTAGATTTCTTATTTATTCTTGATTTTTTACTCTTTCTAGATTTTTTCTTACCACCTGTATTTCCCATTGTTGGGTTTATTACTATATATTCAAATAAAACTATTTGTCCTTTATCTGATATAAAATCATTTTCTCGTAATTTTTTAATACTTTCTTTAATAATTCTATTAATATTATTGCATTCACTTGATGTTCCTTCTTTCCGTTCCACAAATCTTTTACATAGATCTATATCTTGTTGAGATGTATTTTTAGGACTTCTTAAAAATATTTTTGCTTGTTCAGCTTTTTCTGGGTATGTAAAATGTCCCGGCAATCTCTCATAAAATCCATCTTTCCCAGCTATTATTCTAGCTATAGAAAAATTTTCTATATCAATTTTATTATCCCAGGGACAAAATACATGAGCAGCATCATCAATAAAAAAAGATTTCATTTTTAGAGATATCATTATATTTTTCATCATTTCTAATCCAAATGTTCCAGAAAAAGTATAA
>CAZNER010000201.1:0-1600 GCA_964572065.1 uncultured Candidatus Saccharibacteria bacterium | reverse complement strand
TCCAACTTTTTCACCATTACACCAATTTAAATATGTTTTTATTTTATTATATAATTTTAGATGATAACTTTTATTTCCTTTATACTGATAATAAATATTTTTATTTTTCAATTCTTTCATTATATCAAAAGCCGTATCTTTGATTCGTGTAAGAATTAACCATTTATCTTTATTTAAATCTATTTGATTTAAATTAGAAATATAAGCAACCTTACCTTCATAATTTCTCGGTAAATATTCTTTATGTTTTTTTGCACCTCTAATTCTATTTACAGGAATCTTGGATTGTATTTGTATATTCTTTGCAATTCTTTTTGAAAATTTTAATACTCTTTCTTTTGCAGGTTCATCTATAAATCTTTTTACATCTGCACCGGCCCATGCGTAAATTGCTTGATCATCATCACCTGCTAGATAAATATCTTTTGCTTTTGTTTTTAATACATCAAATAATCTCCATTGCATTGGAGATAAGTCTTGAGCCTCATCTATAAAAATAACTTCAAAGTTAGGTATGTCCGGTGAATCAATTAATAATTTGATCATATCATTGAAATCATAGAGTTTTTTTGCGTTCTTATAATTGTTTAAATTATTATAAATGTAGTTCACCATACGTTTTCCTTTTATAGTTTTAGAATCGTACCGACCAGTATTGTATTCTGATATTGGAGTAATACCTTTATTCTCTGCTTTGTTTATTAATTGTAGATATGGATTATCATGTTTTAAATAACATACTTCTTCATCATTATATTTATCTTTATATTGAACTCTTAGTCCAATTTTCTTACCAAAGATTTGATAGTGTTCTGGTTGTAGTATTTTAGATTCATGTAATTTTAATGTTTTAAATCCAAATGAATGCAGTGTTTGAAAATAAGGTAATTTCTTTTTATCAAATGGCATTCTAGATTTTGCTTCTTCTGCAGCTTTTTTAGTAAATGCAAAATAACCTATTTTATCTAAAGGCACACCTTTACGAGCATAAGCTCTTGCTCTACTTATAAGTCTATAAGTTTTACCAGTACCTGGAGGACCATAAAATTTATATATCATTATGCTATATCTTCTCCAGTTTCATCAAACTCTATCAATTCATCTGGAGCTTGATCTTCTTTAAAGGTATCTAATTTAACACATACAGCCCAAACAGGATTGTTAGATTCTTTTTGACCCTCTGCTTTTGGATATCTTTTTTGTTTGTATTCTGCTTTAAAATTTCTTTTAACATCTTCTAATGTCTTATCACTTTTAGTTTGCCATTGATGTGTTCTTTTCAATTCTTCATAAAAATGACTCCAGGTAAACCAAGCAAAACCATCTTCTTTTAAAACAGAACCTTCTTCAAATGTTATAGAACTTTCTGCTTCTGCTCCATTAATCCATTTTTTCAATTCATTAAATAATATACCAATAGGTTGCGTTTCTTTTTCTGGCCACTCAGATTGAGCTGTACTTAACAATGAATTTATCATTTGTGTAAATGGAACATTCTTCATTGTTGGAGGAAGTATTCCAACATGCGCTGCTAATAATGCTTTTATTCTTTTTTGTTCAATGATGTGTTCAATATTTTTTGCAAATACTTTTTTAAGTT
>CAZNER010000200.1:0-1653 GCA_964572065.1 uncultured Candidatus Saccharibacteria bacterium | reverse complement strand
TAATTTTTTTTAAAAAAGTTTATTAACATTAAATTGTTAATAACTTTCATTAGGATTATTGAAATATTGTTTGTATCTTGCAGTATGCTTTTAGATAAGCTAGTCGAGGTTGCGATAGTCCTTGAGAGAGTAGACTCCGACTTGCGTCTGCGTCAGCAGTTAGCTAGACTCCAACACGTCTATATATTACCTATCCCTACATCTTATTTAGACTGATTATAAATAAGAAAAAAATATAAAATAATATAAGAAAAGTTTTGTAGATTAAATATAAAACACTATATTTGTACAAGTCGTTAATCATTAAACAATATTATTATGTTATTAGAACCAACACAAAAATTACAAGTAATCGAAGTAATTAACCAAAACCAAGAATTAACTAATAAGGATATTTCTAACTTATTAAAGGTTAGTGCTAGTCAAGTATCTTCAATTAGATATTGGTTAGGTGTAAAGGGAGAATCTTATATCGCAGAGATAAAAGAAATAATTTCAAGAGAAGAAAACATATACAAATTATATGAAGATAAATTTAAGAATAAAGAGGGTGTTGAGAAGCAACAAGCTAGAGAAATCATGGTTGATTGGATAGCTTCTTCAAGATACAGAAGAGGTAACATTCTTACACTTCCTTGTTCTGATTGGAATATTGAGAAAATGGTAAATGAAAATGTATCTAAGGTATTCAAGTATGTAGCTTGTGAGAGAGATACAAATACATTTATTAAAATGGCTCAAAATTCTACAAAGTATGGTAGAAACAATGAGTTGTATCATGGGGAAATTTCTGAAAAGTTATTTTCAGCTAAAGAGAACCAATATAAGCACATAATTGCAGACTATTGTGGTACACTTAACAAAGTTAAAAAAGAGTTGATGTATGCTTGTATGAATAACATTGTTGAGTTGAATGGTACTATTTCAGTTACACTTTTAAAAGCTAGAGATTTTGGTGGTGCTATCACTAAATTCAATCAACTAGGTAGTGAATTAACTGGTGGTGTATGTAATAATAGTGACAATGAGAATGCAATTAAGTTATTCTTTAAATCACTAGCTTGTATGACAGACTTCGAGGTGGTACAAGAATTTTGTTATCAAGATACTTCGCCAATGATATTAATTGTTCTAAAGAGAACAAAATAAAATAAAAATAATTTAAAAAAGATTTGGAATACTGGAAAGTATTCCTTATCTTTGAAGAGTCAAACAATTAAAAACACTATATTATGTCAAGGTTAAAAATAGGAGATAAAGTTATTTGGAGAGGTTCATGGGGTAAAGAAGCACCAAAAGAAGCAATCGTTGAGGGTATTCAACTTTGTGCCGTTGGTTCTAAATACGGTAAAGAAGTTAAGTCTGTTGATTGGAACACAGTTACTGGTGGTAATAGAAGTATTACCGTTGATTTAGATAACGGTCATTGGGCATACGGAAACCAATTAACTGAAATAAAAAAGTAAAAAGATTTGGTAGTTTGAAATAAATTACGTATCTTTGAAAGAGCGGAGGAGGGACGCTATATAAAAGGAGCTTAAGAGATTCTAGACACTACTTAAGCTCTGCATTTCTAGAAAAAAACATGGTGTATGTAGCTCAGAGGCAGAGCATCCGACTGTGACTCGGAAGGTCGGGATTTCGAAATTCCTC
>CAZNER010000199.1:0-1659 GCA_964572065.1 uncultured Candidatus Saccharibacteria bacterium | reverse complement strand
TGACAAGTTATCCACATACTATTAAATTATTTATAGATAAATTTCTGCCCTATAATCAAAACATCCAAAAACTATTATATTTATATCTAAGTAGATATATAAACCATGAATAACGAAGAAATATGGAAAAAAACCCTTGCACAAATTGAGATAAAACTTGATTCTCCAGCACAATTTAAAACTTGGTTCAAAGATACTAGATTAATTGAAATTAAAAAAAACTTAGCTATTATTGGAGTAAAAAATAGCTATACTGCTGATTGGCTTAAACAAAAACACACTGGACTCATACAAAAAACTATATCATTTGTTTATAGTAAGGACTTAAAACCCAAATTCGTATATGACCCTGAACTTGCAAAATCTGATGACATAATAGGTAAAAAAGAAAGTGAAGATCCTATATTAAAAGTAAAAGATGGTGTTGACGAACATTCACATATTAAAATAAAAAATACAAATTTAAATGAAAAGTTTTCTTTTTCGAATTTTATAGTCGGCTCTTCTAATAGGTTGTGTCACGCAGCTGCTATATCAATTTCTGAACATCCAGGAAGCAGCTATAACCCACTCTTTATATATGGACCAACTGGAGTTGGAAAAACACATCTTCTCCAAGCTATAGGAAGACAATTAATAGATAGGGACATTAACAAAAAAGTTCTATACTGCACTTCTGAAAACTTCTTAAATGATATGGTTGCAAATATAAAATCTAATACTATGGATAAATTTAGAAATAAATATAGAAAATTAGATGTCTTATTAATAGACGATATTCAACTCTTATCTAATAGAAAAGAAACTCAGACAATATTCTTCAATACATTTAATTCTCTCTCCCATGCATCAAAACAAATTGTTATAACTTCAGATAGAGCTCCTGAAGAAATTCCCAATGTAGAAGATAGATTAATTTCTAGATTTCAAGGCGGTATGGTAGCAGATATTTCGCGACCTGATTTTTCTGAACGATTAGCAATATTAGAACAAAAAAGAAAAGAATTTGCTATAGACATTTCGGACAAATCACTTAGATTCATTGCTGAAATTGTTAAGGATAATGTACGAGAACTTGAAGGAGCATTACAGAAGGTAAATTTATACAATTCTATGAAAAAAACAGGTGAATTAACATTAGCAGAAATAGCAAAGATACTTGGAAAAGATCCTAATTCTAAGAGGCAAAAGGTTACTCTATCTTCTATATTTAAAAGGACAGCTAAAGAATTCGGAGTTACTATTAAGGACCTTAAAGGTCCAAGAAGAACAAAAGATATTGCATTTGCAAGACAAGTCTGTATGTATATCTTAAGAAAAGAATTCGGATATAAACTGCAAAAAGTATCCGAACTTTTAAAAAGATCAGATCACACAACCGCAATTCATGCAATTGATAAAATCGAAAGTATGATACAGTCGAATCTTACTATGAGCGAACAAATTAACAATCTAGTTTCAGACATCCATAACAGTAAATCTGAATAAAAATTTATTAAGTGGATATGTTCATAAAGTTTTTAATAAAGCTTAAATAATAATATAATAGTAAAATTACTTTGTGGATAAAAATATTTATTTTGTGAATATTTGTGAATATCTATTTGTAAATAAAAATTCAACTTTGCACTTTAATAATAGTATAAACTAAGTGTTTAA
>CAZNER010000198.1:0-1709 GCA_964572065.1 uncultured Candidatus Saccharibacteria bacterium | reverse complement strand
GTTGCATTAACTCTGCTTCCATCAGGCAGACTTGCATCTAAAATAGGATTAGAATATGAAATATACTTTCCACTTCTCTGAGCAAGTTTTTCTGTAAAACTCTCAAGAGTTCCTATTTTTTTATAAGTTAGATTTGTTTTAAGATTTCTATATATTCTATGAACAATGTAAACAGGAGAACCCACACCATTACATTCAATATCTTCTACAAAATAATCCCTTAATAAAGGATCCACTTCATTAAATCCAATAAAATTTCTGGCAATATAATAAAAAATCTTTTTATAAGTTTCATAATTTAGAGTCATTCCCAATTCAACTACTAAAATTTTAAACATCTTATCTAAATAATTCAGTAATACATCTTCTTTTTTAGAGATCACCTCATCAAAATTAATCAACTCTCTCATAGCAGTTATAATTTCATTCTTCTGTTTCTTCTCTTTTTCATTGAGTATTGGCTCTTCAATATCATAAACTACTTCAGAAATTTTTGGATTCCAGTATATATGAGCAAAAGTAAAAGGAGAAATCAAACCATATCTAATATCTATTTTTGTCTTATCTTTTATTCTTTTTACTGGAGGAACTTTTGGATTAAAATCTATTTCAACTTTTGGATATTTTTGAATATTATCTGCCATTTTATATAAGTTCTATATTAACATCCCATTTTCCATTTTTTCCTTCATTTGTAAGAGATACTTTATAAGATGTTCCTGCTTTAGTAAGTGTTTTTGATTGTTCTTGTAAATTAAATGTTATATTATAATCTTCATATACCCTGCTTATAGTAACTATATTTCTCGCACCTATTTCTTCTGTTCTAATTACTAAATTTCCTTCATTAATATCTGCCCCAATTTCACTATATACATAATCACTTTCCATTTCAAAAATAATCTTATCATTACTGCTATCAATAGTTAAAGAGCCTTCTTTGATTGTAGTTTCAAGAATTCTTTTGTTCCCTTCTCCTCCCTGAATAATTTCTTTTATTGTAGAATCAAAACTCTTCATTAAAGTAATAGATTGTTCAATTATTGCTTTGTCTTGAAGTTTGTCGATTTCTGGTTTTACAAATGCTAAAACAGCAGCAATCAAAGCAAATGCAATCATAGTATATATAACTGTTTCAACCCAAACTTGCCCTTTTTTATTCTTTATCATATTGTCCTCTTTTATTATATACTAAAAAGAAATCTGCTTTATAATATTTTTCTTTAAGCAAATAACAAGGTGCAATCAGGGATATCAGAAAGAGTGTCTGCAGCATCACACTGCTGTTCTCCTATAACAGGATATATTTTTATTGAATCTGGAAGACTCTCTATTCCCTCAGCAACATAAGTAAATCCTTCATTCTTTTTTGGAAGCTTAATATTATTTGTTCCTTTATAAAATTTTAATCCAGGGACTGGCAAGGTTTCTTTAGGTATTTCATATTGACTTGTTGTTCCTTCTAAAGATATAGCAACAACTATTTTTTCAATTTCTACATCTCCTAATCCAATAGAAAACTGAAATTCTTGTGAAGTATAATTATAACAAGTATACTCTCCATTAATATTTACTTTATCTAAAACATCCATACAAGTTCCTGCTCCTTCAAGTTCTTCTGTGACAAGATTAGTAACAACAACCCAAACAATTGCAGCAATGGCCATAACTAATCCAATCATAAAAACAGTAGCAACAATTCCAGATAT
>CAZNER010000197.1:0-1710 GCA_964572065.1 uncultured Candidatus Saccharibacteria bacterium | reverse complement strand
GAAATCTTTGCAAGAGCATAACCCTCATTAGTCGGTTCTAAAGGTCCACTCAAAAGATATTCTTCCTTCATTGGTTGTTTGCACTTTCTTGGATAAATACAACTGCTTCCTAAAAATAATAATTTTTTGACATTGTGTATTCTTGATTGCTCAAGAACATTTATACCCATCTGCAAATTATCTCTTTCAAATTCAGCAAGAGCATTCATATTAGCTTTTATACCACCAACTTTTGCTGCTATATGAAAAACATATTTTATATTTTTATTCTGTTTAAAATAAGTTTCAACTTGTAATTGATCTCTCAAGTCTAAATCCTCTTTTTTTGGTGTCAATAAATTATTACACCCTTTCTTTTTTAGAAGTTCTACAAGATGAGATCCCACCATTCCATCGGATCCCGTGATTAATATTTTATCGTTTTTGTTCATCATTCCACCTCGTGTGATTTGTTTAATGTTGTCTCATCCTTTGCTAATCCTAAATCATATTCAACCATCATCTTAACTAATTCTTTGAATTTTACTGTAGGTTCCCAAGATAATTTCTTTTTTGCTTTTGATGCATCACCTAATAATAAATCAACTTCTGCAGGACGATAATATCTTGGGTCAATCTTTACAACAACTTCTCCAGTATCAGCTCTTACATACTCTTCTTTAATTCCTTTCTTACCATTGCTCTTGATTTTTATTCCTGCTTCTTTAAATGCTAATTCTAAAAATTCTCTGACTGTGTGTGTTTCACCTGTTGCAAGGACATAATCATCGGGTTTTTCCTGTTGCATCATCTGCCACATTCCAAAAGTATAATCTGCCGCAAAACCCCAGTCTCTTTTAGCATCAAGATTTCCTAAATATAAAACTTTTTGAAGACCATATTTTATTCTTCCAACAGCTCTTGTAATCTTTCTTGTAACAAAAGTTCTATGTCTTCTAGTTCCTTCGTGATTAAATAGTATTCCATTACATGCAAAAATTCCATAACTCTCCCTATAATTTCTTGTAATCCAATATGCATAAAGTTTTGCACAACCATAAGGGCTTCTTGGATAAAACGGTGTATTCTCATTTTGTGGTGTCTCTTGAACTTTTCCAAACATCTCACTCGAACTTGCCTGATAATATTTTATCTTAGGATCAATGTTTTTTATAGCTTCTAATATTCTTACAGCACCAAGTCCTGTTACATCACCAGTATATTCTGGAATATCAAAAGATACTCTAACATGAGACATCGCCGCAAGATTATATATTTCGTGTGGTTTTATATCTCTTATGATTTTTGTTACAGTTGATGTATCAGAAATATCTCCATATATCAAATGTAAATGATTTTTATAATCATGTGGATCTTTATATATATTGTCTAACCTTGTCGTATTAAATGTGCTTGCTCGTCTTATAATACCATAAACCTCATAGCCTTTATCTAATAATAACTCTGCCAAATAACTTCCGTCCATACCAGTAATACCGGTCAATAATGCCCTCTTTCTTTTAGCCATTTTTTACACCTCATATATAATTCAAAAAATCTTTTTTCTTTTGTAAACCAAAAAATTTCATACTATTGATTAATATCATAATGATTGGTTTTGTAAATCCTGTTGGAAGATATAATATATTACGAATCCAATAAAACACTGATGTCTTTTTAAACTTATATAATTCTTCGGACTCTCCCATATTCAATACGAATTTTTCAGTA
>CAZNER010000196.1:0-1720 GCA_964572065.1 uncultured Candidatus Saccharibacteria bacterium | reverse complement strand
CAGATTCTATTATAAATAAAAGTTTTTATTTTGATGGAAGTAATGATTATTATAGGGATCCTGTTGGGTTTCAATTAGGAAATATAGCTAGTGGTTCTTTTTCTGGCTCATTATGGGTAAAAAATGCTCTTGAACAAGGTACAGGCGAAGATTTTGTATTTATGAATTATGGTTCCACAACTGATAAGCAATGGGGATTATATTATGACGATATAAGTGGTGGTGATCGTATTTGTTTTTATCTTGATTTTTATGCACAAGAAGAAGTGTGTTCATCAGTATTTAATGAACAAGAATGGCATCATATAGCTTTTATATATAATCAAACAACTAATTCGAGAGCATTATATATTGATGGAGTTTTAGATGAAAACTACACTGATAGTACTAATTATGGTGGTACTTCTTCAGAATTTGTTATAGGTGCAAATACAGATTTAAGTGATGATTTTAATGGGTACGTTGATGAATTTACAATTTGGAATAAAGTATTAACACAGCAAGAAGTTGTAGAAATTTATAATAGACAAAATGATAATACTAGTGGTGCACAATACCCATTCCAGGCAGAGCAAGCAGATGTATTAATCTTTTCACCTTCAAATAATAAACATATTAATAGTAATCAATTAGAAGTTATATTTAATACAACAGTGACTGATGGAACTTGTTATTTGTATGTAAATGGTTCAAATACATGTTATCAAGAAACAGCAAATGAAACATCAGCTTGTGGCGGGTTAGCAACAGGAAGTTATAGTCTTGATAGTGATTGGAGTAGTGGTGGAAGTAATACATATGATGGTAATTATTCAACTTTAGATAGTGCAACAGGACCAGCCTCAGCAACTGCTACATTAAATATTACATATGATAAAATACCTGGGTATGGTGGAATGATCTGGAGAACCAAAGATGGAAATTCAGAACAAAATATTTCTATTTTAGATAGTTGTTTTGATCAAAGTGAAGTTTTATTAAGAGTAGATTCAGTAAATAGTATTCCAGACAGAGTTGATTATTATTGTTATAATGGAAGTTGGCAATTATTATTATCAAATAGCGGATCTATGAATTTTTACGAAGAAGGAATTTATCATTTGTTAGATGCATCAGTCCCAACAGCGCCTGGAAATTTAACTATAAATTCAACTAATTTAACAGATGGTGATTATAATTTTTATGTTAATTGTTTAAATAGCACAGTAAGTTATAATTCTTCAGTAAGGAATTTTACTATTGATACAAGTAAACCTTTTATAGTTGATAATAGTGGACTTGATAATACTACTGTAATTAATAGTTATTCAAATTTAAATGTGACAGTAGGACCTGATTATCTCTTTAGAGTAGAAGTTAATGCAACATGTGATAGTGGAAATAATATATATAGTGCAGGATATGATTATAATGGAAGTTTACAAAGTGCAACATTAACAGATGCGATACCAAATCTTCAATGTGATGTTGGAGAGAATATAACTATATTTATTGAAGCAGCTGATACACACACAGCTAGAAAAATTAAAAAAATAAAACATGATATTTATAATAAAGAATTGATATTTAACGATAAAAATAAAGTAAGAGTTTATCCTAAAGATAGATTAAGGTTTAGAGACCCAACTACTAAGAAATTATTCGACAGACACACATTTAAATATGAAAAAATTGATAAAAAAAGAAAAATCCTATTAATAATTGAGAATTCGTTAAAGAA
>CAZNER010000195.1:0-1856 GCA_964572065.1 uncultured Candidatus Saccharibacteria bacterium | reverse complement strand
GCACCATACGATAGTTTTTCTTACAGTACCTATATTTGTTTGATTCAACATACTACGATGCATATTATCATATGTCGCTACTTCTAACGAAGGAGCATAATCACCAATAACAACTAAATCGTATTGTTTTGCTATATAATTACCTATTCTAAAAGACATTTGCTTAATCTGTTCTCGCCTAAAGTTGTATGCTTTATTTAAAGCATTATTCAACTTAATCCATCTTTTAGATGGCAAATAATAATTAGCACCTTGTTCTCTAACAATTAATTTAGCTTTTCTTTTGCATTTATCACGTTTTGACTTTATAATATCAATTTGGGTATCCCAATATTTGATTATACTCGGTTTAACAAATTCAAAAGTGTTACCTTCATTATCTATAGCTACAAATAGGTTCTTATGATTAGGATCAATAGATAACCAAGTTTTAATTTCTTTTGGTTTTCTATCTATTTTTTCTATCGTAAAAGTAATATAAAATTGCTTTCCTTGTCCTTTACACACTCTACAAGTTTTTATTTTTTCATCATCAGATAGTTTAAATGGTTCTTCAAATTTACCTGTAACACTTTGTAATTTACCTTCTTCACTTTTCCCTAATGATATTTTTAATATATTATCGCCCAGTAGCTTAAAACCTTTTTTTGATTCATCAAAATATAATGAAAACCACTTTTTCGTCCAACTCCTAAAATGTGGATGTTCACATTCGCCTCTGAAAAATTTTTTATATGCCTCTAACAATCTTAATGCGGTATTTTTCAACGGTGAAGAATGCACTGCTTTCAAAAAAGGTTTTTCTTCTTTTAACATAGGAACTAAATCTCTTAGATTTCGTCCGCTTAACAATTTTTGTTCATTGCCATTTTTATAATCTTCTTCCACAATTTCAAATAACCTATTATAAAGCCAGTTGCATATTTTAGACTGACTATCTAAAATAATTTCGTCTTTTTTTGAAAAATTTATTCTAACATTTTTATTATATATCATCTTTGTCACCGCCTTCCTCATGTATTAGTTGCTTTATTTTATTCACCACCTTAGCTTGCTTATGACTTCGTTCTCCATATAATCTAGCACTGAAAACAGTTATAATAGCTAAAACATCTTCAACTAATTCTTGCTCATAAGTTTTTTCTTCTGTATGGTTTATAACTTCTATTTTCACATTATGGAAGATACACATTTGTTCAATTAATTCGTAACCAAAACGAATAAGTCTATCTTTATAGTTAATTACTATAGTTTCAACCTTATTAGATTGAATAAGGTTTATTAATTCTCTTAATCCTTTTTTATTATAATTTAATCCAGAACCCAAATCTTTAACTATCTTAAATTGATAGCCTTTTGCTACACAATATTTTGACACTGTATCTATTTGCGTTTCTAAATCCTTTTTCTGATCACTTGAAGAAACTCTACAATATCCTACTACAATTTTTTCATCAATAGGAACTACCTGTTTTACTTCTGATAATTGACTTATCGAATACCGTCTATGCCCTCCTTTTGTTCTTTGAGGAACTAACTTTCCTTCAATTTCCCACCTTCTTAAAGTTGAACTATGAACTCCTAGCATTTCTGCTGCATCTTTAACTGAATATAATTTCAAATTTATCACCTCACTCTCTATATCCTATGATATCATATATAGATAAGTTTATCAATAGAATTTAATTATTTTTAATTAATATTATCACTGCTGTTTACTAGCCCCATACCTCGAAATTGTAATTTGCAACCGGTGTCAACATGCAGATAAAATTGTATTCACCGGTTGCATTTATTCCGTCGGTATAATAATTATTGCCGGATAAATCTTTTTTTATTCCAGAGGTCGGGTGTGG
>CAZNER010000194.1:0-1887 GCA_964572065.1 uncultured Candidatus Saccharibacteria bacterium | reverse complement strand
AGTTTGCTCATTAGCTATTCTCCTTTGGGTGATCTAATTTAATCTGTGCGATCCTTGCCTTCCAGCTATCTATACCATGATCATAAATTTCTTCAAGCTGCTTGTCCCATGGTCCATATAAAGCTTTTCTAGTTGCTTTAATCTTTTCATTATTTTCATAAGTCGTTGCTTGTGCATCTAGTGCATCTAATTGTGCTTGAGTTGGTTGTGCAATATCTAAATTCCATTCCTTGATGTAAGGACCTTTGCCGTTGCTGTCATCTTGAAGTAATACATCTTTTAAGAAATCTACTTCTGCATTTACATATTGTCTAATTTTATTACTTAAACTTGCCATCTTATGCTCCTATCCTGTATGCACCGAATAATGTTTTTCTACTTGGTGTAGTTCCAAGAAAATCTGGGTTGCCACTTGTGTCATCTATTTGTCCGAAAGCTTCTAAATAATCTGATGACCCATTCATATCTACTGTAAGAGTTGCATTAACAGTACAAAAACTACCTAGAGTGTTTCCTCTAGCATCAATTTTTGATTGACTGATTTCTGATCCATTTTTATATACAAATAAATTTAACTGATCTAAATTAGCACCTGCAATTGTATCTGAACCTAAAACCGCATAAACAAAATATTTTCCAGCGACTGTCGGAGTAAATCTATAATTTACAGAATTATCATAGCAACTGTCGGTATCAAAAACTTCAGAATTAAATTGTATTTTTGTAGTAACATTATCTGTTACAGATTGGTTAGAACTTAAAAATGCTTCAAAAGCTGGATAGTTTTGACCAGTTATTTTTCCATTAGGAACTGTTAACGTAGCACCTGTTGGCACTGCAATCGTATCACCAGATGCCCCAATCGTGATCGTATCAGCATTTTCATTGATAATGTTATTGCCGCTTTGATCCTGGATCGTGTCTACTTTTAATATAGATGCCATGTTATACTCCTATTAACGCTTTAATTTCAGCGTCTGTTAATCCTAAATCTTTTAGCTTCTGTTTACCAGATGCTTTTTTATTTATTGCGTCTTGTTTTTCTTGTTCTATTTCTGCTTCAACTATTGGTATTTGTGCTTGAATATCTGCAACAGGAATTGGTGTAGTTCCATTTAACCATGTGATTTGATTAATGTCATTGTCAGTAACTGTTACTTCTGCATTAGGATTTATTTTTAAAATTGCTTTTATAATCATTTATGCTCCTATTTCCAATGCTGTTAAAAATGTTGGAGCTGTTTCATTAGATACATAAGCAATAGATCCACCACCTGTTGCTCTAAAATAAATTGTATAAGTAGTTGCACTAGTTGTAGCTGGACTATCAAAAACTGATACTGACCAATTAGTATATAAATTACTACCACCATTTTGAAATCTACCCATTCCTGCCACAGAATGTCCTAAATTAGTTGCACCTCTATATACTGTAACCACAGTACTTTCTCCTGTTGTATCTGCAAAAACATTAGTACTAGAAAGAATTAATATTTTACTTGAAGCAGAGGATGGTGTAATTGAAACAGAGATTGATGTAGTAACAAATGATGAACTTGTTGTAGTTTTTTGTGTAGTGTTTGTTGTATTTACAACTTGTAAAACTTTTCCACCACCAAAACCTGTTGCGGTACCACTATTGGTTATAGTAGCTCCACTGGGAATGGTAATAGTATCTCCGCTATCCCCTAGTGTTACAGTAGTACCACTTCTTGGTGTAACTTTATTTACTTTCAATTCACTCATTATACAATTACCAAGGTTCCTGTTACAGTTACTGTTTCTGCAAAAGTAACTGGGCCTGCAAGTACTGCAGATTCAATAGTTATCGTTTTATCAATAGTCTCTGCATGAGTATAAATATCTTCTGCACCTGGTTTGTTACCA
>CAZNER010000193.1:0-1898 GCA_964572065.1 uncultured Candidatus Saccharibacteria bacterium | reverse complement strand
TCTGCTAAAATATAACCATAAGGAAGCTCAATAGTTTCATTTAATTCACTCTCTTCTTCTAGTTGTTCTACAATCTCATCAGACGCAACAGGCTCTACTGGCAAACCTCTTGTACCTTCAGAAGGAGTATCAGACTCATCCAAAACTACTTTGCTCTCACTAAATAGTTCAGTGTCATCATAAACAAAACTAACAACAAGATTTTCTCCTGGATTTGCAGGAATATTAAGATTAGTGATATTAATAGGAATAATTTCAATTTCATCTCCAAAATAATCTGTAGTAATAGTTACATTATTCTCTTGTTTTTCTAAAGAAATATCTTGTTCAGATGAAATTACTTCTACAATATAATTAGTATCATTTAAAACATAAGTAAGACTTTCATTAGCTCTTACACTTCCACAGACTTCTTCAATTAATTCTAAAGAAGCTCTTCCAGTTAAAAATCCAAACAGATTTGAAATGAGATTTCCAGAAATACTTCTCTGTCCAGATTCATTGGTTTCAAAAGTTTGGTTTTGTTCTTCAGTATTATTACTTTCATTTTCTTCTATAATTTCAGGTTCAGTAGGAAGAGTATATGTTTGGTTTTGTTCCTCTTCCTCCCCACTTCCTCCACTAAAAACCTCCTCATAAATTCCTAAAACAAAATTAACATAAGGAAATCTCATCCCCCCAGTAGCATAACCATAACCTCCTCCAGAAATATTTGCCTCATAAACATAAAAATCTCCTTGAATTTTTTCCCTATTTGGAATAAGCTCAGTTAAATTATAAATATATTCAGAACCAGCACTATTTATTATTACTGTTGTATCAGCGGGAATTAATTCCGACTGTTGAAGAACAAGTTCTAAATTACCCTTTAAAAAATGATTACTAGAAGAAATATTATTTATAGAAAGAGCTTTACCTGTAAAAGATAAATTAGATGATGAAAGAAAGAAGAAGAGAAGAAAGCCTAAAACAAAAGCTACAGAAAGTGCTTTTTTTAAGGGGAAATTAAAGTCTTTCTTCCTCTTCACTCTTTTAAATGTTACACTACCTAAAGGAGTTTTTTTCCTTTGAATATTTTCAGAATGTTTGCCAAGGTAAGTAGAAATAACTTTTCCATTTTTTTTCTTAGAATGATATATGTAAGGCCCATATAACTTATCGCCTCTTTTAATATACCTCTTATAAACCATATACTTTAATTTCCCCTTTTAAAGTTAAAATAATAGTAGAAAAATAGCTTTTTAAAGATTACTCCTAAATTACTTTTTTACACTACCTTTCCTTCTAAAAGAATATACTAAATCAAGAAAAAAATATTTAACTAAATTAAGAAAAAAATATTTAAAATCCAATTGAAAGACAATATAATAAAACAATCCAAGAACTTCTGTTATTAACTAGATAGTAGTTACAAAATAGAAAAGTTTAAATACTACAAGTTTATCAAAAATAACATGAGAAAAAATAATGTTGCTATAATTTCAGTGTTAGTAGCTTTAATTGCATTACTTGTCTTGATTCTTAGTCTAGCATTTATGATAACATCTCAACCTGCAAAAAGAGCTAAAGTAGAAAATGTAATCAATCCTTTATCTGCTTTTGAAAAACCTTATACTCCTCAAAATATAATCAATATTAATGATATAGATTCAGATGATGACGATGATGAAGAAATTGATGAAGACCCTATAATTAAAGGGCTTCCAGATATAACACTTGATTTTGGGCAAACAGTAACTCTAGATTTAGATAATTATGCCAGTGATGATGAGGACTCACATTCTGAATTAAGTTTTAATATAATTTATGCTCCAACTACATCTCCTGCTCCACTTACATTAAATATTAATTCTGTGAATAATATTTTAACAATAACAGAATCAAACGGTGTTTGGACA
>CAZNER010000192.1:0-1927 GCA_964572065.1 uncultured Candidatus Saccharibacteria bacterium | reverse complement strand
ACAAGCGCACATACATATTGGATAGGTGCTACTGCTTATGATTATTTGTGGACAGATGTAACATTAGATCAATTTATATTTGTAGAGGATGCAATACCAGCATTTTGGAGTGAGAAGAATCCAATTGATACTAATATATGGTTACGTTTAAGACCTTTTGCTTATAGTCTTAATGGTTCTACTTTAAAGTTTTTTGTAAGAGAAGTTTGGTGGGATGGAGACACTGGTTATGTTGATGTAACTTCTCAAGTTAGTTTGCAATATTTTGACGCCGGCGGCGGAGTTTTAGGTTTGGAAATAACATATGACCCGCCACAAAATTTTCATCATAACGCAGTAGTTTATGTATTTTTAGAAATATATGACACAGCTCCGGCTCCTAATCGAATTACAACGAATTATTGGTTTGGCGTAATTCCTGATTATAAGAGCCCTTATTTGGATAATTTGAATCCTAGCAGAGAGCAGAGTGAAGTAAATGTGGATACCGATGTTTATTTTGAAATAAAAGATTTAGGTGCTGGAATTGATATAGATAGTTTGGAAATGACTATTAATTCTAGAAGAGTAGTGCCTACAAGTATTATTAGAGTAAGTGATTATCATTATAAAGTCACATATAATCCTACAGATAATTTCTTTTTTGGAAAACGAATAACTGTAGGGGTTAAGGTTAAAGATGTATCTGAATTTGAGAATTGGCTCAATGATAGATATGCTTTTTACACTGCAGAAAGTGATGACATCTTATTTACAAAATTCGATCCTGGTCTATGTAAAGAAGGATTATCAAGGTTTACAGATGTTTCATTTGTTGCTTTAGGAACTGGGGCAGGGGTTGATGTTAGCACTTTAAGATTACAAGTTAGAGAAAGAGATGTAACTGATGAATCTACTATTGTACCAGTTATTTATAGAATAAGTTAATAATGTAACGTTCTAATATATAGGAGGGATTAATTATGGCAGCACCCACATTATATTTTCTTTATAACAAGACAGACAGCGATATTGCCTATGGGGGAACAGGAGCATCAAATGCTACTTATAGTGGGATAAATATTAGTTCTGAAAAACTAATTTTCACAGGTGGTGGTATAGATGATTCTATATTAACAATTCCCACATGCGCTTCAGGCACTAGATCAGCAACAATACGTCCTTCCGTTACAAGTTACGTGATTCCAGAAACTTACATAGAAGATTCATCTTTAATGACTCATATCCCATTAGTAGGACATAATGCAAATCGTTATTGTATGTGTGTGTATGTTAACGGTACTGCAACAAGTGATGTATATTTAGAGGCGTGGGATGATAATACACTTTCTACAACTAGTTTACCAGTACTTCAAGGAAGTGCTAATAGTGGGAATGAAAGTTATGTAAATGCTATAAGAACTACAGATTCAGCACCACCTTGGGGTCCAGGTTGGAATGGTGGTGATACGGGCGCTGCTTATTTGAGAGGTACAAGTGATAGGGTTGAACTAGCAAACGCTTCTAGTGTGACAGATCAAGCATTATATTATAACATTTATATTAGAATAGAAACAGATGCTTCAACATTTCATAATCAACCAGTTTTGGCTTTTAGATATTTATATACATAAGGAGGAAAAATGAAGCTATATAATTATAAAGCTTTTGTGGTAGATGTTTATGATGGAGATACTATAACCGTAGATATTGATTTAGGAATGGGCATTTGGCTTAAAAAACAAAAAATCAGATTGGCTGATATAGATACTCCAGAAATTAGGGGTGAAGAGCGTGAAGAAGGATTAAAGGTACGTGATTGGCTTAGAGATAAAATTTTAAATAAAGAAATTATACTTGAAACCATTAAAGATAAAAAAGGTAAATATGGAAGATGGTTGGGTAAGGTTTGGGCAGAAGAAAATGTAAAATATGTAAATATTAATAT
>CAZNER010000191.1:0-1927 GCA_964572065.1 uncultured Candidatus Saccharibacteria bacterium | reverse complement strand
AAACTTCCTCCTACAGTCTGTGGACTGTCTTCTAATGTCGTGAGTTGGTTATTATAACAATAAAAACCCTTTTCTACAGTCTGTGGACTGCCTTCTAATGTTGTGAGTTGGTTATTAGAACAATCAAAACTTCCTCTTACAGTCTGTGGACTGTCTTCTAATGTTGTGAGTTGATTTTTAAAACAATGAAAATTTCCTTCTACAGTCTGTGGACTGCCTTCTAATGTTGTGAGTTGGTTATTATAACAATAAAAACCCTTTTCTACAGTCTGTGGACAGCCTTCTAATGTTGTAAGGTGGTTATGAGAACAATAAAAATCCCCTCCTACAGACTGGGGACATCCTTCTAATGTTGTAAGGTGGTTATTATGACAGCTGAAATCACCTCCTACTTTCTGGGGACATCCTTCTAATGTTGTGAGTTGGTTCTTATAACACAAAAAATTTCCTTCTACTTCTTTAAATTGTATTATAAGTTTACCATCTTTTATAAATGGTTTAGCAGTTACATTTCCGATACTACTGTATGTACCATCAGGGTTTTTAATTAAATTATATACTTTTATATAGTCTTCTGTAGTTTTAGGTTTTAATAAGCTTTTATCAGACTCTCTCATATTTAAAGACTTAACTGATTTATAAGAATTAGAATTCATATTTTTCCCCTTTTGTATATTTACATATGGAACGATAATAGAAATGGTTTTATACCACGCGTTTTTTGGGCCATTAATTTTAACTTTTATATCTTCATAACCCCCAGATGCTAATAAAGATTCTACCTTGTTATATTCATTAATTGGGTTATCTATTTCATTTGGTGTATTATATAATACTACTTTAAATCCGTTACTTGTTGGTTGTTTTTTGAGGGGACCTTTAAATTCTGATAAATTATTTTTTAAATAGTTAATAACTTCATTTACATATTTTTTATAATTTATAGAATAAATTTTACGGAGAGATAGTTTATTACTTTTTTTATATTTATTTAAATAATCTCTATCAACAGTTTCATATAATTCTTCTTCAGATACCGGATTATCATCACAATCAAAATATCCTCCTACAGACTGTGGACCGCCTTCAAGTGTTGTGAGTTGGTTTTCGGAGCAAATAAAACCCCCTCCTACTTTCTGTGGACTACCTTTTAGTGTTGTGAGTTGATTATCAGAACAATAAAAATCTCTTCTTACAATCTGTGGACTGCCTTCTAATGTCGTGAGTTGGTTATTAACGCAATTAAAATCTCCTTCTACAGTCTGAGGACAACCTTCTAATGTCGTGAGTTGGTTAGCAGTACAACAAAAATCTCCTTCTACAATCTGTGGACAGCCTTCAAGTGTCGTAAGTTGGTTAAAAGTACAACAAAAATCTCCTCCTACAGACTGTGGACTGCCTTCAAGTGTTGTGAGTTGGTTAGCAGAACAAATAAAATCTCCTCCTACAGACTGTGGACATCCTTCAAGTGTTGTGAGTTGGTTACCAGAACAATTAAAATCTTCTTCTACAGTCTGCGGACATCCTTCTAATGTTGTGAGTTGGTTATTAGTACAATCAAAACTTCCTCCTACTTCTTTAAATTGTATTATAAATTTACCATCTTTTATAAATGGTTTAGCATCTGTATATACAGTACTACTATATGTACCATCAGCATTTTTGATTAAATTATATACTTTTATATAATCTTCTGTAGTTTTAGGTTTGAGTAAACTTTTATCAATACCAAGTTTGTTTATAGTAGTAGTAGATCTTATTTGCCTGTCTTGTGCATTATAAGTAATTATTTTACCGTCAGATGCCACTACAAATGCTACCTTGTATAGTGGGTCAGTCTGTTTTCTGTTTTTACTTATTGCAAAATATATGGCATATTCTTTATTGTGTTCATCAAATAAGTTATTAGTTCTTCCACTTATACACC
>CAZNER010000190.1:0-2060 GCA_964572065.1 uncultured Candidatus Saccharibacteria bacterium | reverse complement strand
AGAGCTTTTACAGGTAAAGTTGTTGGTGTGTCGCCTACAGAAACAAATCAATTAGCCACTAAATCTTATGTAGATAGTGTTGTTCAAGGTTTAGATTGGTATGAAAGTGTTCTTGATATAACTGATATAGGCAGTGCTGTAGAAAGTACTGGTAATAGATATATAGCAACTACAACAAGTGGTGGTTGGACAGCTAATTATATTTATGAATGGGGAGGTTCTTCTTGGGAAGAAACAGTTGTTGATGAAGGAGCAGCCGCGTGGGTAGAGGATGTAGATGCTCTTTATACTTTTAATAGTTCTAATTGGATAAGATTTGGTTCCACAATTACCCATGAAAATTTAAACGCTGTTAATGGTGGAACTTACAGACATTTAACTGCGGATCAAGTAACTCAATTAACTAATTCAGGTACATGTACTATACACACACATGAAGGTGGGGGTCTTCCTTCGGGCGCTATTATTTTAGTTGATTCTAATACAGCTATTACGGGATTTACATTGTTAACGGATGTGGATGATGGTGTTGTATACATAACGAAAGGTTCTGTTGCCGGCGGCGAAGTTGGTGGTAGTGCAAAAACTGGAGGTACATGGACACAACCAAACCATACACATACTGGCCCTAATCATAGACATACTGGACCAAATCATAATCATCAATGGTTTAATTACACTAATTCAACTACTAATGGAAAAAGTTATAATAGTGCAGGAAGCAGTATAGATATTTCTAGACTAAGTTATAGTAATGGTAGAACAACTATAGGTTCATCAAGTCAATGTGATGGTACTTGGGGTAGAAATGGTCTTTATCCTGATTTTTATACTACAAAAGTTTCTGGGTATACGGGTTATGGCGGTACTGAAAATACTGGTGGTGGTGCTACAGCTAATACATGGAGACCTAAGGGTAATAATTTTACAAGGCAACAAAAAATTTAAGGAAGGAGTTTTGATTTATGGCAATGGAAAAAAAGAAGAAGCGAGGAAAATGTCCTTTCGCACTTTTTGAATTGTGTGATGAGGAATGTGCTTTTTACAGGAAAGGTATAAGGTATTCGGATAAGCCGGGCCAGGACCCAATACCTTTTGAAGATTGTGCTATAAATATTATAGCTGATAATTTGGAGATGATGCATAATAGAACATTTATGATGCAGAAAGAGGTAGGAGATACAAAAAATATTATAGCATTGAAGACAATGATAGATTTAAATATGGGAAATGCTGAAAAGATTAATTATTTAAAGGAACAAGTTTCTAGATTAAGTATGGATGATGTAGATAAAAAGTTGATTCAAGAATAATAAATTTTAAATAAAGGACGCATAAGATGATTCGAGTAGATATAGGAGAACAATTTCCGATCATAGTGTCTCTTATAGATGAACAAACAGGGCAGAATGCCTCCGGGCAAATTGTTTATTATGATATAAGAGATACTGATGATAACCCGCTGTCTCCTACATTGGCGGGAACACTTACCGAATCTTCTGTGGAACCTGGAATATATAGAACGACAATAATTAGTGGCATAAGCGATCCGGGGATATACATAATATATGCCACTTGTTCTGGGTTTACAACTAACACAGAAGAATTAATTGTAAATCCAGAAAGCATATATGAAGTAACTAAGCAAACGCAGAATTATAATATATCTGTGGAAGATGTTGTCAGAACTACTGCTTCTGGTAGTATGACGGCATCACAAATAGCACGAAACGTTCCATTAGGAAAGACAGATTATCTTATAACACTGATAAAAGCAGATGATGCTGTAGATTGGTCTAATCCTGTTGCGTCCGGGGTAGTGTATGCACATTATCAAAGTTTATCAGAAGATCTACCTTATAAAATGGGGGGACCGTTTTAATGGAGATTAGAACTATATCATCAGTAGGCTATAATCTTTGGACCGATATTTGTGAAGAAGGCGGTGTTGGCAGTGGTTCTATTGAATTAGAATATGGCTGGCAATTGTGTGCTATTCCTGTACAATATGGCTACTGGGATTCATCTTCACATCAACATGTGCATGACGATGTAACTGT
>CAZNER010000189.1:0-2073 GCA_964572065.1 uncultured Candidatus Saccharibacteria bacterium | reverse complement strand
GGAGGCCAGCAATATCATTATAGACAAAGTCTAATTGCTGCGGTATTTGCTGTAATATTTGACCATTAGAATAGATGTTGCTATCTATTACACCTAAACGGCTACTTAATTGTCGGTTTCTTCTCTGATGATTTGCCTCCATAAACAATACCGAATCAACGAATCTCGCTGGTTCTGTTGTAACATCTCTTAGATTTGCTGTCGGTAGATAAGGCCCTTTAAATTCGATCTCGGGTCGGTTTAAGCTATAATCTATAGTAATATCAACCCATGCATTTCCTCCTTTCCCATTATGTAAATAACACTTTAAATGAGCTTTCTTGAACTTCTCATCAACTACATGTTTAGGTCCAATTGCATTCGCTAATTCTACATAAAATAAGGGATTGTTATTCTTTTCGTTTTGCAGTTCTTCTAAGAACGATTTATGTTGCTCTGGTGTGAAGAAGTGAAATATTCTAAAATAATTCTCTTGGAATATAATCTCTGGATTGAAAAAGCGCTCTATAAAGATCCTTACGGTCCCAATATGACGATATGTGTTCTTATGGAGATGAATTTTTAATAGATAATCATTTTCTTCTCTAATCGGATATGCCCATCCTGTAGCATTATATTCAGGATTGAATTCTCTCTCCAAAATAGTCCATAATGATCCTTCCTCTGGATCCGTAAGATTAAATTTACCATTCCACGTATGCACATGGTCCAATTTATTTGTGGAAATCCAGATACCAAAATCTTCTTTACCTTCTGGAAGCTTTTGTTTTGCCCGATCTGGGGATATTAATCGAACATCCTCTAAAATCTGAGAGGAAGGCTCGACATCATGATCCAAAGGGGAGGGGGGATGGGACCCCCCGCGTGACCCCCTTTGATCATCATTTTTTTTTAGGGTTTTTTTTTCTCCAGTGGAAATAGAGGGGAAAAAATAGGTAAAATGATTTAATAAGGCCCTATTTTGGAGCCAATTATTAGGAGTTTTAGATAAAATATTAAAGATGAATTTGAGGAATTTAATCTCTTTTTTTGAATAATTAGAATATATTTCTTCCTGACATTGTGATAATAAATCTAATTTTAATGTGATCCCCGATTCATCTTTTTTGATCACATTGAAATTCGTCTCGAGATCGATAAGAATTTTTTTTAGCTCCTCAGGAAGATCTTGAAAAAAAAAACTATATGTATTAGTTTCGGGAGAAAGGGAGGAGCCGGTATTCTCCTCTCTTTCCTCCCTATGCTTGTCTCCGTTATGATTGGTGCTACTCTTGTTATCGTTCTCTATGGATTATCACCCTTTTTATTATCTAAGAGTTCCTCTATTTCTTGAAAGCACCCTTCGATGGTCCATATTCCATTCTCAATATCACAGATGTAGAAATCTCCTATCCCTATAACAAGAATTGTAAGTGCCCAAAACTTAATACTTGGAATTCGAATGTGTTTCTCTCTGAAAACATAAAGAAATATTAATATATAATCTGAAAGGGAAAGAAATTTTCTTAATGAGGTTATTAAGTCAAACCAATACTCATAATTCATTCTTTACACACCTCAGAATTGGTATTAAGATCTCCCTCATAGGATTTGATGGTTCTATGGAGCTCAACTATACTCCGTTGAATATCGAGAGGAAAGGTTTTTAGAGCCGTTTTCTCAGAAATATGAAGAATGGCTTTTTTCATTTCATTGACAAAACATATAATATCCTCTATTTCGGGGATTTCAGATTTACTCGCAATCATAATTTCATTCCTCTTGATAGATATCTTTTACATGCTCTCGAGCACATTCTTCAGAGCAATATGAGTATCCTGTCTCACATGCTCGTATTTTTTTAGGATCCTCAATCAGTTTTCCACATTGAGGACATTCCGTATTATTGTACCATAATATTTTTTCTTGTATCCCTAATCTCTTCTGCAATCTTAGTAATTTCTCAGCTTTCGTATGTTGAACTTGTTCCTCTAACTTATAAATATAAGTTAGTTGCTCTAACATAATTTCGACATCTGCGATCTCCTCTGCTAAATCGGTTGGGGGAATACGGTTCCTAATTACTCTTGAGAG
>CAZNER010000188.1:0-2086 GCA_964572065.1 uncultured Candidatus Saccharibacteria bacterium | reverse complement strand
ACCAGTTGGACCAGTTGAACCAGTTGGACCAGTATTACCAGCGATACCAGTTGTTCCAATTCCGATAGGACCCGTAGCTCCAGTTGGTCCAGTTTCACCATCTTTAACCGGTGTGACATTAGTATTAATAGGTCTTGGAAAAACCCTTGTATTATTATTAAATATACTAGATTGGAAGTTTGGGGGGACACTGCCACTCATTAGTTTTCAATGTTTTTATATTCTATATATAGTATAAAAAAATAATGCCAGTGGAAAACTATTATAAGATAATTAGTAAGGACAAAGATTGTAAAGATTTACTTAAAAAAAAACATAATCCAAATTATGGCAAAACTCATTACTTAGAAATACCTTTCAGAATGCTAATTATAGCTCCTAGTGGAGCAGGGAAAACAAATACAGTAATTAATTTAATAAAAACAACATCAGGTTCGTTTAAGCGTATTATTGTATGTTGTAAAAGTAAAGATGAACCATTATATGAATTTTTGGATATTAAACTGCCAGTCATTTTTTATGAAGGCATAGATGAAATTCCTACAATTGAAGACCTTATGGAAGAATCTGATGGAGAGAAGATAGAAACATTAATTATTTTTGACGATCTCGTGATGGAAAAGCAACAAAAAGCTATAATAGATTTTTATATCAGAGGGAGAAAATTCAACTGTTCCATGGTTTATTTGAGTCAAAATTATTATTCTATCCCTAAAATTATTAGAACTAATTGTAATTATATTATTTTAAAAACACTATCAGGTGTAAATGACTTAAAAATGATTCTCAGAGAATATAATATGAGTTCTAATTTAGATGGTATAATGAATTTATATAGATTCGCTAATAGTTGCTTTGAAAATTTCTTTTTGGTTGACGTTCTTCATAATCGTTTTTACAAAAATTGGATGACATTATTAAATTAAAATATTACAATTTTATTAATTCTAATATAATATAGCTAAAATGAGTAAGGGGTATTATTATAGTAAATCTAAACTTTCAGATTCTCTTAATAGTGAAATTGAATTAGATGAGAAAATTGGTAGAATAATGGGTACAACTGTTTTACCAAAAAGAAAACCTAGATCTATAAATGAAATAATATCTAATAAAGAAAAATTAAAAGAATTAATACGAAAAGATTTGGGTAAAATTATGTTAGCCGATGACTTAGATAGGGCAATTAGTTATTTACAAAGTAGAGATGAACTCGGATTATTTTATAAAACATATGACGCATTTATGAAAAAAATGGGCAATCCGACTCGTTTAGGATTTACTAACTTTGAAATAAATTGGGGAAAATTTGATAAAGAAGAAAATGTTAAAGAACTAAAAAGAATGGATAACTTTAAAATTGTAGAATTACAAGAAAGAGAACTTTTAGAAAAAAAAGAAGCGATGCCACTTAAAACTCTAAAAGCATTAGAACAGATATCAAAATTAAGAGCTTTCAATGAAGAAGTTGATAGAATAAAGAAAGAAGATATTGATGAATATTCTAAAGAATGGATTAAAATATTTAATAAATATCTAGAGTTAGAAGGAATAATAGTTGAAAAAGGAGAAAAAGAATTTGAAGAATCCGCCATAAGATCGCATCTTTATTCAAAACAAATAGAAGATTTTGAAAAAATAATGGCAGAATTTGAAAAAGAAAATCCAAAAAGAATTAAAGGAGTAGAAGACCTTATAGATTCTTCAAAATCTGAATTAAAAAATTTAAATAAATTACTTGAAGTAGACCAACCAAATTTAACTAAAATTAGGCAAAAAGAAAAAGAAATCAAAGAAACTTTAGAAGAAGTAAAAGATGAGATAAGTGAAGTTGAATCAACTCTTCCAAAAGAACCAACTGAAATATCAAAAATAGAAGAAGATCTGCCATTTTTAATTAAAGCAAGGGATTTATTAATTAAGACAGAAGCAAAAGCTATGCCAGCAGGATTCTCAATAAAAGCCATCAGGACGGCTTTAGATAAATATCGAATCACACCAGAAGACTACAAGAAAGTCAGAGAAGCATTTAATACTTCAGAAGTAATTAAAAAGAAAAAGGCAATAGTAAAACTAATAGATGATT
>CAZNER010000187.1:0-2101 GCA_964572065.1 uncultured Candidatus Saccharibacteria bacterium | reverse complement strand
ATATTGCTCAAGACGTTAAGGTTGAAGTATCTCCGAAAGGATTGGAAGCATTAAAGAGAGTAATGAATCAAAGCAATGACAAACCGAAATCCTAGAGGCGGAACCGAATTACAATTTGAATATTTAAGAAAGCATGTTGATGCTAAACTCTTAGATCAAGTTCAAATTACAACTTCTGTCCCAGAAAAAATTCCACTCCATCCAACTAAACCTAATATTCTTTGGCAAAAGAATTCATACGATCAACCAAACTTAGCACCTTGGTTTCAAGATAAATCGAATCATCATAAGTATGACTGGTATGTATTTAACTCTCATTGGAACTTTGAAAAATTTATTAAAGTATTTGATCTACCTACTGAAAAATGTGTAGTCATTAAAAATGGTATTGAAGATATTGAACCGGTAAAACAAGTTTATAAAAAAGGCAGTCCAATTAAAATTATTCATCAATGCACTCCATGGCGAGGATTGAATGTTTTATTAGCGGCTATGCAAAAAGTTAAAAATCCATTAATTACATTAGATGTGTATTCATCGACTGAAGTCTATGGTCAAGATTTTAAACAAGCGAATGATGATAAGTATCAAGCTTTATACGATCAAGCAAAACAATTAAAGAATGTAAATTATATTGGATATAAACCGAACGAATATATTAAAGAACATTTAAAAGATTATCAACTATTTGTTTATCCAAGTATCTGGGAAGAGACTTTTTGTATATCTGCTCTTGAAGCAATGGCTGCAGGTTTATATTGTATTGTTACAAACTATGGTGCGTTATATGAAACCTGTGCCGAGTTTCCGGTATATGTTCCCTATTCAAATGATTATAGAAGTTTAGCTAAAAAATTTGCATCGGTTATTGATATTGCTGCACAATCGCTTCAGGCACCAGGCATCAGGGGTCATTTAGATATGCAAATAGATTATGTAAATCGATTTTACAATTGGAAAACAAAAGGACAATCTTGGACAAGATTTTTACAAGGAGCAATTAATGCAAAACAATGAACCTATTTGGTTAGATAAAGAAACAGTGGCTAACGAAGATACTTATCAAACCATTAAACACAATAAAGTAGAATCAAATACTATTGAAATAAAATTAGATCAAAAACCTGGTGTTAAAATTATGGTATGTACTCCTTGCCATAGTGATGTATCGATGCATTATACACAAGCAGTTTTAAAATTTCAATTAGAATGTATTAAACAAAATATACTAGTTAGTTTTAGTTTATTAAAATCATCATTGGTTACACAAGGTAGAAATTTATGTGTAGCAGAATTTTTAAATCATGAAGATAATTATGATTATTTACTATTTATTGACTCAGATATTGATTTTCAATCAAAGACTATATTTAAAATGATTGGTGCAGATAAAGACATTATTGCGTGTCCTTATCCTATGAAAACATTTGATACCGATAAGATGTGGAGAAAAATAAATGAAACCGAGATGGTAAAAAATAAAAATGATTTATTAAGGGCAGGATATACTTTTCCAGTTAAGTTAGAACGTAGAAAAGATATTACAGTAGAACATGGAGTGATTGAAGTATCTCATGCTCCAACAGGCTGTATGTTAATTAAAAGAGAAGTAATAGAAAAAATGATTAAACATTACCCTGAACTTCAAATATACCAACCTACTGTTATTAATGGTAAAGAGTCTAAGAAAGAAAATTTTTATAATTTATTTGATACCTTACATGATCCTAAAACTAAACGTTATTTTGGTGAAGATTTTGGTTTTTGTCAACGATGGACTGATATTGGAGGAAAGGTATATATCTATGCACTAGACTATATAACCCATGTAGGAGATCATCAATATTGTGGTCGATTTTATGATTTATTAGACCCTTCAAAACGTGTTGACGTTGGTAAAAAAATCAAATAAAGTAGCGTATTACAGGTTTATATTCCTGCCTTAAACTAGTTTAAAATATTAATATATGGCAATAAACAGATCACTTATGAATAGGCAATTACGTATGGGTGGAGGCATTATGAATGCCGTTCCTAGAGAAAACTATGGACTAGGAAGTTTAGTTAAATCTGTTACTAAAGGTGTTAAAAGCGCTGTATC
>CAZNER010000186.1:0-2192 GCA_964572065.1 uncultured Candidatus Saccharibacteria bacterium | reverse complement strand
GGAAGAACTAATAACTTATTTGATGAACACAATAAAGAATATGCTATATATTTTGCGATAAGTAAAAACAGAAAACAGACTGACCCACTATACAAAGTAGCATTTGTAGTTGATAATAAAGGTAAAATAATTACATATAACGCACAAGACAAAGAAATAAAAACAGCTACTACAATAAACAAACTTGGCATTGATAAAAGCTTATTAAAACCCAAAACTACAGAAGATTATATAAAAGCCTATAATTTAATTAAAAATGATGATGGTACATACAATAGTACTGGAGATATAGGTGCTACACCGTTTATAAAAGATGGTAAATTTATAATACAATTTAAAGAAGTAAATGGATATTTTTATTGTTCTGCTAATCAACTCACAACACTTGAAGGCAGTCCACAGTCTGTAGGAGGAAGTTTTTATTGTAATAATAACCAACTCACAACACTTGAAGGCAGTCCACAGTCTGTAGGAGGAAATTTTTATTGCTATAAGAACCAACTCACAACACTTGAAGGATGTACACAGACTGTAGGAGGAGATTTTGATTGTTCCCATAACCAACTCACAACATTAGAAGGCAGTCCACAGACTGTAGGAGGAGATTTTTGTTGTTCTTATAGCCAACTCACAACATTAGAAGGCAGTCCACAGTCTGTAGGAGGAAGTTTTATTTGTTCCCATAACCAACTCACAACATTAAAAGGCTGTCCACAGAAAGTAGAAGGAAGTTTTTATTGTTATAATAACCAACTCACAACATTAAAAGGCTGTCCACAGACTGTAGGAGGAAGTTTTAATTGTTATAATAACCAACTCACAACATTAGAAGGCAGTCCCCAGACTGTAGGAGGAAGTTTTTATTGTAATAATAACCAACTCACAACACTTGAAGGCAGTCCACAGTCTGTAGGAGGAAGTTTTTATTGTTCTGGTAATCTAGTATCAGAAAAAGAATTATATAAGACTGTTGATAGAGATTATTTAAATGAGTATAAGAAAGAAGTAGAAGCTGGTAATTTAAATATGAGAAAGAAAACATCTATATTAGATTTTCCACATAAAAAATTAAATTCTAATGTGTGGAATGAAAACAAAAGATTAAAAACGGAGCTTAAAGAAGTTATATTAGATAAACTGTATAATATTGTACCGGATACTGAAATTGATAAAATATATTTAATAGGATCTAATGCTACATATCAATATACCGATGAGTCTGATTTAGATATTACGATGGTATTAAAGGCAGAATTTATACGCAAACGCGATACTTATGCCAAACAATTAATAGATATAAATGGGGAGTTGTACAGTACTACAAAACATCCGATAAATTATTTTATACGCCCAGAGGATAGACCCACTGTTACATCTGATGCTATATATGATATATTAAAAGATAAGTGGGTTAAGGAGCCTAAGTCTATAGATGAAGAATATGATCCGGAAGAAGTATATGCGGATATATGGAATATGGCTCGTAATTACGCAGAAACTTTTGATGCTTCTATTGGTGAGGTAAAAAGGGATATTACAGATTTAGTAAAATTACAAAAATATCTAGAAAGGGTATCGCCAAAAGCAAAGAAATGGTTAAAAGCCCGTATTGAAAACAAGTTACAAGAAATAGAAAAAAGTATTAATAGTACTGTTTCTTTATATGAACAATTAAAAGAAGATAGAACAAATGTTTATGAAACAGATAGCACAGTTAATCCTAATATTACAAGAGAAAATTTAATTTATAAGTTTTTAGAGAGATACCATTATAATGAAATAATGTATTTATTAGAAGACATTATAGAAGATAATAAAATTACAAATACAGAAATAGAAGAATTGCAAAAAACGTTAATAGAAAAAGGAAGTAGTTCTTTATGTAAAGTTTCAAGTTTTATGCCTATATCTGAATTAGAAGAAGAATTTAGAAGTATTAAACAAATACCTGTTGAAGATTTAGATTATGATAAAATAAATTTCTTTTTAAAACAAATTAATTGGTCTATATATCATTTACCAAGAGGCGAATCTGCCCAACCCTATTATGATTTATATACTGATGTGCGTAGTTTTTTATATAATTTAGCTAAAATTAGAGATTATAAAGAAAGTAATAAACTATCTCTCCGTTCTCCTATCTTTGCTGCAAAAATAGACCAAATCTTAAAACAAAAAAACCTCCCCTCTGA
>CAZNER010000185.1:0-2203 GCA_964572065.1 uncultured Candidatus Saccharibacteria bacterium | reverse complement strand
CATCTTTTACTTTATATGTATCTAATACTTTATAGAAACTACCGATTTGAATAATAACTAACATCATATTAGTTATATCTTTATCATTCTTTCTTCTTTGTATAGCTGTTACATAAGGTATGATAAATTTACAATACATAAGACTTAACTAATAACGTATTTCTGATATTTCTTTGAGATTGATTTCCAAGTTTTACAATTTCTTACGTTATTCTTAAAGACACTTGGGTGTTTTATCTTTGCAAATCTCAATAATAGGATAGCAAACTCAGCTTGTATTACATTAACTATTTGTAATAGAGTTTCTAAGTTCTCTTTCTTACCATTCTGTCCAAACCATTCAGCTACTAAAGATACCAATGAATACTTTAAATCGATTTCCTTTATGGTTGCAGCTTTCTCAGGTTTCTTTAATATCTCTGTAAGATTAATTTGTCTTTGGAATTTTAAGAAACTAGAAAATTCACTTGCTGCACCAGAACCTATAGCTGTTGAGGCTAGTGCTTCTACCCATTCTAATTTCTTTTCTCCTTGTATTAATTTAGAACATACTGCCCAACTTCTTGGTGTTGGAAATGCTCTCTCATTACTATCAGCTTTTATCTTGGGATTTAATAGATTGGGTCTCTGGATTAAGAATGTTATAATCCTCATATCAACTTGATTATTCATAGCCCATTCACCCCAACTCTTTGTACAAGTTTCCTCTATATAGGGTGCACTCAAAGTAGTATGGGTAAATCTATTTTGTAGTGGTCTTGGTAAGTCATATACATTAGCTCTATCTTCTAATCTATTACCAGCTCCTATAGGTAATACTCCATCTTGGATAGGCACTTCACCTAATTCCCGGTCATGTATTAACTGATAAGCTGCGGCTTGTATAGAAGGTGGTGCTAGATTAATTTCATCAAAGAAGATAATACCCTTTGCACCTTTCTTAGATGCTACTGATAACCAGAAGGGTATCTTCCATTCAACAACATCTTTACCATTCAAAGCAGGTAATCCTCTTAAATCACTTGGATCTAACTGAGATAGTCTAATATCCATTAAGAAGAAATACTTATCAGGTGTTTCAGCTACTTTATGTTTATCTTCTCTTGATAGCTTATTCCATTTTACATATTCCCTGCCAAGTTTATTGGCGATTTCACCAGCTTTTTTATCCACTGTCCAACTCTTACCTATACCAGTTCCACCTATAACAAGATGTGATGTGTTAGTAAAGTAAGACTTTTCTATGTGCATCTCTAATTCTATATGGTCTACATCTCTTACTGCCATAATTCTATCTCCTTTATAATCTTTTTACCATTTCCTCATCTAATAAATCAACTACTTTCTTATCTATATTAATATATGCTTTAGCATTTTTTATTATATCCTTATCGTTATCATATCCTCTAGCATCAAACCATTTGTCATTGATTTCATTTAATTTTTTATCTATATCCTTTGCCATTACTGGACTAAATAATATTCTCATTCTATATATATCTTTATACCAATTCCAACCCCCTTCTCTTTTTTTCTCTATTGAAACTGCATCAAAGAATTTACTAAGGTATCTTCTTATACTTCCTCTATAGTCTGAATCATCTAAATCAGTAGAGAAAGTCAATGTGAATAATCCTGTTTTCTTATTTGATGTAAGATATATATGTCTAGTTATTGATTGCTTTCCTCTAGTAATGTATATGTATCCTATATTTTTCTTCATAATAATTCAACCATTACTTTGTCTTTACTAATCTGTTTAAACTCTCTCCTATAATATTCAAATGTAGCTCCCTTTTCTAAATCTTTAACTAGATAAGCTGTTAATAATCCATTATTATAATCATAATTGTATTTTTCAGTTACAATACCTATTCTACCTTTAAGTACACTTGTCTTTAATATAACATAATCTCCAACATCTGTCATAGTTCCTCAATCATCATTTCATCTTTACTTAACCACTTAGTTTCAATATCTCTTTTTGATTTAGCTTCATACTCTCTCAATCTAAAGATTGCATCTTCTAGTTTATCATATTTTCTTAAATCCATTTTAATATATTTAGGCATTAAGAATAATTTTCTATATAGAATATAACGAGTGTTTTTATTATTTATAGTCATCTTTTTAACTTTATATCTAAACAAACTCTCAACCCATTCTGGATAACTTACAGTATGATAAGATACCATTGTACCTA
>CAZNER010000184.1:0-2203 GCA_964572065.1 uncultured Candidatus Saccharibacteria bacterium | reverse complement strand
AAATATGAAAAAATGGTATCTCAGTAAAACGCTGTGGATAAACTTGGTTGCAGCAATAGCACTAATAGCGCAACTTCATTTTGGATTTATTGTAAGTCCAGAAGAACAATTGGCTATACTAACTTTGATTAACCTTGCTGTTAGAATTGTAACCAAAGAGGAATTGGAGAAATGAGCATAACTTTACAACTTATGCTTTCTTCTTTATTTGGATTCTGCCTTGCAATATTATTTTGCAGTGGATGGTATCTCTTACGAAAATTATTATACGGGAAATGAGGGTTTTATCTCCTTCCCTCTTTTTCCGTAATCTTTTTAATTAACTTTGCAGGGTTTCCTGCTATAACGCAATACCCTTCAGGAAATGACTTTGTGACTACTGCTCCTGCACCGACAATTGTGTGAGGACCTAAGGTTACGCCAGGCAATATCACAGCATTGGCGCCAATCCAGCAGTAATCTCCGATATAAACATCTTTATAATCTTCATGTTCCCAAGTATCATAAAGACTATGGTTTCTTGAAATTATTTTTACGCCTGGTGCAACGCCAACCCCTTTTCCATAATGTATATGTCCGGCAGATGTGTATATTCCAAAACCACTGTATCCGGTAAGCTTATAAAATATATTTCTTAGCTTGAGATATATTTTACGTTGTCTGGGCGTTTGCGCAATTGTCGGTAAGTAAGGAACTTTGCTCATTCCCACACTACCCATTTACATTTACTTTCGTATGGTTTGTCAACGCGGTCTTTTGGGTCAGCAAAGCGAATAGCATCAGGTTTATATGATGGTGATTCTATTTCTAGTAATACAGCGCCAGTACTTCTGGCACGCATAGCATGAAATACTTGTTTATCTAATATAAAAGAATCACCTGCTTCCATTATTTTCATGTTGTTTAATAGTTTTAATACTATAGAACCACTTATAATATGAATTATTGTTTGTTTTGTAGCATGACAATGCATACTAGTTTCCCCGTGCGGATTTATGTGTAAGCACCAAGAACAGCAACTTTTATCTTTTGCCTCATAATTCATAAATTCTATTCCCCAAGGTTTTACCATTAGGGTTTTAGAAAAATCATGGTACCTAAGTTTGCTTTTATCTATAGATTGAATTAATGTAGCACATAATCTATTTTCAAATAATGTAGCTTTTATTTGTTCCATATTTTTATCACCCATTTAATCAGCGGCCGTAGTTTTGGCATACTTCTATTTGTAAAGCGCAGCAATCTCAGTTGTAAAGGCGTCATAGACACATTGTGGCGCTTATTAATATCATAGCTAGGCACTTTACATCCTAAGTAATTACATAAGCCTAATATCGTTTGTTTATGCCATTGATAATTAAACAAGTTTTCGAACTTTATTATAATAGGTTCTTTTTTCCAGATTTCTTCAGCCATTTGAATAATGCACTTTTGATAATAATACCAGTGAGAAACTAATATGTTAAATTCTGTTAAGTCTTTAGTTCCTCCATATTTTATATACTCAGAATAACATGACTTTACCCATGCTTTATAATCTCTGGTGGTAATCAATATTGTCGCAGTTGGATATAATTTAAATAACTGCTCTAGTGTTTTTCGTAAAGTCTCTAAATTATCTTGGTATAATTTATCACTAAGTTTTAAATCTCCTAAAAATGGAGACCCCGTTAATTGCTCTGCGGATAATATATTTAATTTATCTTTGTACACCGGAACATAAAAACGACTAAAGTATTGAAAGTTAACGTTTTCAATTTTTGGAAAGAACTCTTTCTGTAACCAAGTTGTTCCGGTTTTATGAAATCCTATATGCAATACAACATTACCAATCATAATGCTCACCATTAATTATTATTTCTTTTATTTTAGATGATGAAATTCCCGGTGTATGCGGAAGAAATTGAACAATGCCTTTAAACTTAGGCCCTGTCATAACTAGTATTTGATTTTTATACTCGTCACTAACAAACATAATATCTTGGTCATTTGCATATCCAGATTGATGTGTTGCGATGACTCTAATTTGCGCTTCTGGAAATACTGCGCGAAGTAACGACAATCTGTACCTAAGTGGGATTGTTGGTTTTTGTCCTTTATATTGCTTTATGGCCTCATCAGAGAATACGCCTATAGTCAACGTATCACATCTATTCATTGCGGCCTCTATGATATTATAATGGCCAATATGAAACAAATCAAA
>CAZNER010000183.1:0-2213 GCA_964572065.1 uncultured Candidatus Saccharibacteria bacterium | reverse complement strand
TTTGAGTTCTTACAGGTCCTTGAGCCGGGAGCAATTCTTTATAGGCCAATGCTTGGAATTGAGTAACCGCTTCTGCTAGAACAGGATGTGTTGCACCACTTGCTCCTTGGAATGGTTCTGATTTTTGTTCATACTTAAATCCTAAAAGATCCAAACCTTTTACATAAGCTTGTTCCCAATCTTGTCTTGAAGATTTATAGTCTGAATAATTTTGATGTAATTCTGAACCAAGAGGCTGCAATATTTCCTCTGGTAATAACTCAGCTAGATTGTCGTAGTGTCCTTCTGTTTGAGCCTGGTTGAAGGCTCCTGGTTCAAAATTAATTTCTACACCACCATCTTCCATAGGTGTAATTTCAGTTTCACCTACATTAGGTAATTCTTCTTGTAATTCAATATTCTCTTCGGCCGATGTTTCAGGACCTTCTATTTCAATTTCTTTTCTAACTTCGTTTGGAAGTGCTTTGTCGATTTCTGCCATTAATTTTCTCCAGTTTTACATCTTTAACAGTATTATACTCAATATTCAAGCCCTGTGATAATGGCCCAGACTTTGGTGGAACTGTTGTTGTAAGTTTCTTATACTTACTTGGGTGTTTAAATACAAATGTCATTTACCAATAATAAGTTCTTTTTTTTCTTGGAAGTTCCTCATCTTTATAGTCTTCTGGATGAATAATCAAGCCCCCTTGTCTAAATCGCATTAAAGCTTGTGTAGTGCTATCTACTAAGTCATCATGATCTCCATATGGAAATGATGCACACTCTTCAATTACTTCTTGAGCAAACTCTCTATCTTTAGGAGCCCAAACCATTCCAGACTCAAACAGAGGGGCTACAGAATTTACACGGCTGTGTTTGTCGTTACCTTTAGAGGGAGTATAATTAACGACGGGTATCCCCATCTGTCTGAGTTCGTATGTCAATGGAAGACCAGAAGCTTTTGCTTCAACTAAAACTGTTTCAGGTTGCCAGTAATCATATTGCTCTTTTGCAAGACGTCTTAGATCAGGAAACTCTAAACGTTCTTTATGAGCATCTAATAAAATTATATGTTGAGGATCACCTTCGTTCTCTGCAAAGATTCCCCAAGTAGTAATAGCAGAATAGTCGGCAGTTTCTTTTTTTAAAAATGCAGTATCATAACTTTGAATGACATGAAGCAATGGAGGTAAATAATCTTTATCCCAATTTTGCCACCACTCACGTTTGAGTAATGCACCTTCTTCTGCAGTTGGGTTTTGCATATACTGTGCATTCCATTTTGCAATACCAGCAGATGCTTTTACTTTTTCTAATTCTTCTAACTTCCAATATTCTGGCCATACCGGTTCATTACTTGGTAAGATTGCAGGAAACTCAATTACTTCCCATTGATCTGCTTTCTCTTCTTTTGCTCCAGCGTTTACAAGTTGTGCTGTTAAATCTTTTGTTGACCACCTCGTCATTACGACAACAATTGCTCCACCAGGTTGAAGACGTTGTCTTGGTCCTGATGTATACCATTCATATGCATTATCAAATGCAGTAGGTGAGTTTACATCTTGCTCAGAATGTGGATCATCGATAATGAGTAAGTCAGCACCCCTCCCGGTCACTGCACCCTGGACACCAACTGCAAAATATTCTCCACCACCATTTGTTTCCCAACGTCCTGCAGCTTTTGAATCTTCTCTGAGTCTTGTTTTAAATAAGTCTTGATATTCTTGTGAGTCAATTAATGTTTTAGCTTTTCTACCAAAACGAATTGCAAGTTCTGCTGTGTGGGTTGCTTGAATAATTTTTAAATTTGGTCTGTTACCAATCATCCAAGCGGGTAAAAAATAAGATGCAAATTCTGATTTAGTATGCCTAGGTGGCATATTAATAATTAATCTTTTACATTCACCAGTTCTAATTCTATTAAATGCATCTGAAATTTTTTTATGATGGTACCCTTCAATAAATTCCGGCCAAGTGTATTTTACAAAAGATAAAAAATCAGTTCTATATTTTTCTTGAGTAGATTTTTTTACTCTAGTTAAAATATCTAATTTTAATTGCCTTCTAACTTTCGGATCTGCAATCGCATTTATTTTTTCTAAACTAAGCATAATATTTAATTATGGTACCAAAAACTATTTAACGGGAATCTATTTATAAGTCAAACACTATAGAGGATATATTAGGTACCATATTTTAAAAATTTACCCCTCCCCCCTTTTAAAAAGTTC
>CAZNER010000182.1:0-2240 GCA_964572065.1 uncultured Candidatus Saccharibacteria bacterium | reverse complement strand
AATACTGAAGTAATTAGATTCATCATAAAACAAATCTCGAAAATTCCAGTCTCTAATCTCATTCTTGATTTTATGAAAGATAACTCTGATTCGATTAAAGAACAATTAGAACAGGAGGAATAAACATGAGTAAAAGCAAAAAAAAGAAAGAAACCACAAAGATGTATAAATTTCATGAAATGTCTTCATATCTTCCTCTATTGGAGGATGAAGAGTTTGACGCTTTAGTAGAAGATATTAGAGAATTTGGACAGATTGAACCTATAGTACTTTATGAAGGAGCAATCCTCGATGGGAGAAATCGATATCGTGCTTGTAAAAAGTTAGGAATTGAAGTGAAAGCTACTGAATGGAAACCAAGCGAAGCTACAGGAATAACTCCCCTACAATATGTTATCAGTACAAATATTATGAGGAGACATCTAAACCATGCTCAGAGAAGTGAGATCGGACTACTATTAAGAGAAGAGGAAGAAAAATTAACTGCAGAGAGAGTTAAAAAATTACAGCAAGAAAAAATCGAATTAATGAACTTAGAAAAAGCTAAAAAAGAAGGTGATAGCTCAGTTGATCCCAAAATCTTGGAGACAAGAGAAAAAATTGATAATTTATCTAAAGGCACAACATTAAAAATTGTTGGAGAAAAAGTTAAAGTAAGCGATGAAACACTAAGACAAGCGAAAAAGATTAAAGAAGTTGCTGAAAAAGAACCAGAAATCGCTAAGGAATGGGAAAAGGCAAAGCGAGAAGAAGTAGGTATTTCTTCTGTTTATGAAAAAGCGAAAGCAGTTGAGGAAGCAGAGACCTTACCAACAAAAGAACGTAATAAGATACTCCAACAAATCAAAGAAGAGTCAATGTCCCCAAAACAACTTCGAGAGGAAATTAAAGAGGCCAAAGAAGAGCAAAGAAGAGTTGATATAGCGAAGAAAAGTGCTGAACTTCGAAAGAAGCACGAAGAGATGGAAGTACTTAAAAATCGTATCAACGAATACAAGACACAAATCGAGAAGTTTAAGAATGGAATTAAAAACTCAGAAGCGAACCTTAAAGTGCTAAGTGAGGAGATCACCGAAAAATATCCTCAATGGAAGGGGTTAGAACCTGTATTACTTTTAACCAAAATGAGTTTACATTATGATACATTGGATACTGAAATCTACAATGACCAATTGAATCAATTACGAGATAAATACTCTAAGTTAATGAAACCTTTAAGAGATAAGCTATATGCTTTAGAAGAGGAATATAAGACTCAGAAAGAAGAGATCATCGCAGAGAAAAAGGAACGACAAAATGATATCAGGGAACTTGAAAAATATGAAACTCGTTTGAATACAACCATCGAGAAAATAGAGCAAAATACATCCAATCTAGAAAAGACCAAAAAAGATTTGGAGGCTGTATTGAGGGAATATGACGAGAAGTACAAATAAAAAGGAACGCTTAAGCGATAAGAATCCCGCATGGTTCAATGAACGATGGGAGGTATTTGAGCTCTATTGGGAGAATAAAATCAACAAACAAGAGTTTCAAAAGAGAATTGAAGAGATCGATTTCAAGTATAAACATCCTGAAGAATTTATGAAGAAAGATATAGAAAAAACTCAGAGAGAAATTGACGAATATAGGAAAGAATATGAGATTACAGGAAAAATAGACGAGGAGAAAATTGAAGAAATGAAAGCGCTCATAGAAAAATATGAACAACTAAAAGAGGAGATACAGAAATAATGCATAGAGAAGCCTTTGAGAAGAAGAGACGAGATGCGTTTCTGGAAAAGATGAAAGAGTTATACAAAGGGAAAGATGGGGATATGATCGAAAGAGATCACTATTCTACAATACTTGCTGAGAAGATCTATATCTTATTGCAATTTGAGGACTCCGAGACTGGCCACGAGATTGTTAGAAAATTAAACCTATTAATTGAGAAGAAATAACTTATTTTTTTTATTTTCATTCTATTCTACTAATTAATGCCCTAATAACAATAGTATTTATTAATTAAAAATTTACTTTAAAAATTAAGAACCTACAAAAAGGTAAAAATCACATGCCACCTGAAAGAACAAATTTAAAAAATAGTATTAGGACGTTTATAAAAAAAGAAGGCGAACTTCTTAAGGAGCCTCAGGACCCCAATGTTCAATTCGCTGTTGTATTTTCTTTTCCAAAGGGGAGAGACCCAAAAACGGGGAAGCCTACAAGACCTATATTCCAAATAATCAAACAGAAGA
>CAZNER010000181.1:0-2258 GCA_964572065.1 uncultured Candidatus Saccharibacteria bacterium | reverse complement strand
TCTTGAGAACTCAATTACTTCACCACCTATACTCCTAGCCAACTCTGAATACTCACCTTCAGGATCAATAATAAGTATCTGAACATTATTCATAAAAAGTCTTAAAGCAAGCAACTTAGCAGTAACTGTCTTTCCCGACCCTGATGTTCCAAATATATTAATATTACTATTTCTAGCCTTAAATATATCAATTAATACAATACTCTTATTATATGCATTAAAACCCAAAAAAACTCCGTTTGGATCATTCAGCTGCTTTGAAAGAAAAGGCATCAAATATGAAACTGCACTTGTTTGTAAAATTCTAGTCTCTCCTACTAAATCCTGATTAAAAGGTAATAAAGATAAGAATGCCTTCTTTTGATCAAATGAATAAGTGTTAAAAGTAAACTCCATACTATCAGCAAGATTTTGGAAAAAATTATGAAGTTTCATTAACTTTTTCATACTCTCTGCCTCTATACCTATATAAAAAGAAAATAAAAAACCCTTTTCGACTTCATGGACTAGCTCATTAATAAATATACTAATTTCTTCAATACTTTTTTCGATCTTTGGATTTATAACTTTACCTTTCTTTAATCTGTCATTCTGCTGCATCTCAAGAACTGATAATCTTTCCCTTGCCTTTTTTATAAGAACGCCGCTTTCAGTATTCTTGATAAACATAGAGATTTTGAAAGGAATTTGAGAATTAACTAGGTTAAATAAGACATAAGGACTTAAAAAAGGAGGTAAGTCAGCCAAATAATAGACTCGAATATACTTATCTCCTAATCTTACCTGCCTATCCTCCTCTTTCAAATCTTCTGCCTGGTACTTCCTTGAGCCATCAATCTTTATAAATAATTTATTCTTTCTTCTCTCAATAATCATATTTATTGATTTATTCATATATCTTTTTACTTCCTTATTAAAATCCCTTTTCTTCTTAATATATTCAAGTACCTTCTGAAAAAATTTCTTAATACTTGAAGGAGAAATCCAAACTGGAATTTTTAAATACCTAACATTTTTACTTAAATCAATCCTCTTTTTCTTCATCTAAGTTGCTTCTTTACGAACTTAATTAAATAATCATCAACTAGTTGAGACACTTCTATTCCTGCCTGAAATAACACATCCGTAAATCTCTCAATTTTGTTTTCTAACTTATTTATCCCTTCAATTACATGAACAGAATTTGAAATATCATTAGCAACAGAAAAAATTAAATAATATTTCAAAATTAATATATTTCCGTTTTTAACTATCTTTGTTAATTCTTTGGTATATTTCTTTATCAATCTTTCCTTCTTACTTTCAGCTTTACTTAATACATAATTTAAATGCTGTGAATAATCACATATCTTGGCCTTCTCCTTAATTGCTAAAATCTGCACTTGACCAGCTATAACATTTATAGCCTGACAAATCTTTTGGTAAAAAGTAGCCCTATCCTGTTCAGATAATAAGGCTATATCAAAAGGCTCTATCTCAAAAATCGCTGAAATACTATCTTTAGAAATAATCAGATTGTCAATAATTTTAAAATCTTTCATCTCGATCCCTAATAATAAAAAAAATATATCTTTTTAAAATTTTGTATAATGGCTGCCGATCCACTCTAATATTCGCTATTGCAATCAATAACATATCCAATGCCATAGCTAAAAAAATTAATAAGCTTTTATCTAGAGCTTTTATCAACACAAATAAAGCTCCATCAACCAAAACAATTGATCCAATAATAATATTTCTATCAGTAAAGAATACACTTCGTAATACATTTTCTCTTATTTTTACTTTATAGATTCTTATCTGACTCATAAATTAAACGTTCACAGAATTAATTCTAAATATACTTCTATCTTTATTTAATCTACTTACTACATATACAGCAATTCCATCAATATTATTTTCTTTTAATCTATCCTTATTATCTTCAATAAACTTTTTTAACTCACTGATTTTGCAAATCTTTATCTTCTTACTGCTAATAATCCCAGGATCGAAATCTTTAATTAAATCTTTATTTAAATCTAATAGTCTAAAATCTTTAGTATTTACCTTTTTCAACTCATCTTTATTCACATCATCAGCTTCTGCATCCTCAAGGGATAGATAGTTATATACAATTGAATTCTCTTTATCCTTAAAAATATATATATCCCCTTTTATACTTATAATATTCAAATCTATATCATGATAATTTATAACAATCCCATTTCTATGAATCTCTTTCTTTCTTGCTTGCCAGATGCAGATTCAGGAACTAC
>CAZNER010000180.1:0-2278 GCA_964572065.1 uncultured Candidatus Saccharibacteria bacterium | reverse complement strand
TCTCTTTCTTAAGTTCATCACTTTCGAATGCTTCATAAGGTGCAACTGCATTCTCTAGCATACCTTTTATAACTTCTTTATTCATAACGACTAGTTTTAATATGATTCAGTTACTACTACTAATGTTTGATCTAATGATTCCATTACATTTACATCCCACCATGCTTCATCGCAATAGAATTCTGTTAAAGCTTTAGTTTTATTTAGTTCTTCTGTTATATTTCCATTCACATTGCAAGCGTTACCCTGCAATATCATTGAGAAATTCCCTCTACAAGCATTCTCTTGGGATTTCTTCCCAATCATCAAAACTACTTGATTCAATTTAATAATTGGAGCTGTTTTCATTAATCCAGCTAACATTTCTTTTTCGAAGAATTCTTTATCTTCAGTATAATCTACTTTTCTTTTTAGGTCATCAATCATTACATGATGATAAACTGTTTCTGCAATTTCTTTAGCCACAATTTCTAATGACTTAATACTTGTTACTTTGATCTGTTTTACGTAGTTCTCTCTTTCCATAACTTGCTGAGTTTTAATTATATTATTTTTATTATTTTGCATTTATTATAATATAATATTTTATTTCTTAATTTGCAACTTTTTTTACTATCTAAGATATATAATTTTACTTCTAAGAGTTTATTATAACTTTAAAGTTAAATACTATTATAATGAGTTCAACTATCTATATAGATCTTGAATTTAATTAAATAGTTGGGAGTACATACAATAAGAGAGTATACTATCTCTAATATACTCTCTTATCATGTAAAATATAAATATAATTAAAACTACTTAGGTTTTACTTCATTGTAAATACCTTGAAATTCAGAAATATCAGGTTCATCAGCTTCTAAGTATTTTCTAATTTCATCTCCTAATGGGTCTAAAACTCTGTCTAATTCTCCATATAATTCTCCATACTTTTCAAAAATCTCATCGAATTTCTCGTTGATATAAACCGGAAGTTCATTGACATTCTCATTATAATATTCAATAAACCTTTCAAACCTTTTTAATCCTTCTTCTTCAATTGTGTCAATACATATTTCAACTTCTCCAAGTACTTCCATCCAGTATTCTGTTACATCTCGGTTTTTTCTATTTTCCATTGTATTACCAATCTGATTAACTATTGTTTCATAAAAGTCATTAATCATCTCGTCAATTCCTGTTAAAAAGACTTCTTCATAAAAGGCATCTGAAGCTAATACCGGGTATTTCAATATTGAGATTACCGAATTTTTCATCATGTATAATAAATTATTATTCGGAGTTCTGATTTCATCTTTACTTTCCAAAGATTTCATGAATTCGTATAAATAAAATACACTTTCATTTATTTCTTCTAAATAAATTTCAGGGCCTCTAACTATTGAACTAATGATTCTTAATTGTTCACCTTTAGTCAGAGCCATATTCTCAGATGGTGGAATACTTTTCTTAACTTCATCTTCAGCAAGCTGAACGAATTTTTGAATTTTACTAATACAGTTGATTAGTGTACTTTCTATTGTGTGATGTTTTGTTTTTGGAGGCATAGTAGTAATTTTTAATTATTATTTTGCATTATTGTATTAATTATAATATAATATTTTATTTCTTAATTTGCAACTTTTTATTCAGTTAGAAGCTTCTTCAACCAAGTAGGTACCCATGTTTTGAACTTAACTCTGTTATCTTTAACCATTGTATAAGATACTGCTAAAGGTAGCATAGGGTATCTCTTCTTCAATTTAACTAAATCTTTATGGATTTCCATTAAATTTTCTGTACCTTGGTTATCTGATACAATTTTAACGAAGTAATTTACTTTCTGTAGTTGTGTCTTTTCTTTTTTAATCATATATTACTTGCTATTTCTTTGGGTAATAATTCGAATCTTAACCATGTCATCAAAGATAAGGGGTCTGTTGTACCTACTTCATTTTTTAATAAATTTGAATTGAACTCTTTCAATATATGACCTACTTCAAATTTATATATTTTCAACCTCCAACCAAATTTTTCTAGAGGGAATACTGACATGTGATTTAGTAAATCTTCAGATATCATTTTATATGAGAATACTAACTTCTCTTCTTCGTTTAGAAAACCCAGCCTAAACTCTACTTTACGTCCTATCGAATATAAAGTATTATCATTTATTTCATAATAACCAAATATCATAGGCATTTCTATTTCTGTAGAGTAAACTTCTAAAGTTACTTTTATCATCATAATCTTAGTTTTAATATTTATATTTAAAATTCTTCTTCTCTATGCCAACCTG
>CAZNER010000179.1:0-2406 GCA_964572065.1 uncultured Candidatus Saccharibacteria bacterium | reverse complement strand
TCATTAAACAAATACCATATTTTTTACTCTCTTTTTTTATTATCCCCCTGATTATCCTCTACTCTCTTTATAGAGAAATTCACCCTGCCTTCATCGTCAATGCCAATTACTTTTACCTTTACTTTATCACCTTCCTTCACAAACTGTGAAGCATCCTTAACATATTCATCTGCAATCTCACTTATATGAACCAAACCAGAAATTGATGGTGAAACATCAACAAATACTCCATAAGGCATAACTTGAGATACAACACCCTCATAAATTTTCCCAACCTCAGCTTCTTCAACTATATCATTCACCATTTTTAACGCTTTTTCCTGAGCTTCTTCGGAAACTGAAGCTATATGGACTGATCCATCTTCCTTTACATCTATCTCTACCCCTGTCTCTTCAATAATTTTCTTAATAACCTTTCCGCCAGGTCCAATCAGTTCAGATATTTTTTCAGGATTAATTTTTATTGTATCAATCTTTGGCGCATATTCTGATAAATTTTTCCTAGGTTCAGGCAAAACTTTTGACATCTTTTCTAATACAAATAGTCTAGCATCCTTAGCCTTTTCCAAAGCCTCTTTGAGAATATCAACATCTATACCTTTTAATTTATTATCCATCTGAATAGCTGTAATACCATTTTTGGTCCCAGCTACTTTAAAATCCATATCACCATAGAAATCTTCTAAATCTTGAACATCAGTCAATAAAACATGTCTCTTCATATCATCACTAGTAACAAGACCAATTGCTATACCAGCAACTAGATCCTTAATCGGTACTCCAGCATCCATTAATGCAAGAGTAGATCCGCATACAGAAGCCATTGAACTTGATCCTTGCTGTGATAATATTTCTGAAACCACTCTAATAGTATAAGGGAAATCCTCCTCAGAAGGTATAACAGGCTTTAAAGCTTTTTCTGCTAAAGCACCATGACCTATCTCTCTTCTGCCAGGGTAATAACTATATCTTCCAGCTTCACCAAGTGAAAAACTAGGACCATTATAATGATGCATATACCTTTTCGTCTCTTCGCCTTCTAAACTTTCTAAAGTTTGTTCCAGCCTCGTAGACCCTAGAGTAACAATGGAAAGCGCTTGAGTTATACCTCTTGCAAATAATGTACTTCCATGAGTCCTTGGTAGAACTCCAACCCTACAATTTATTTCTCTAACTTCATCCAATTTTCTACCACTTGATCTTCTTGCATCCTCTAAAATACCTTTTCTAACCTTTTTCTTAACAACCTTTTCAATCACATTTGAAACTTCACTCTTTGAATACTCTCCTTCTTTCTCCTCAATAAACTCCTTAATCATTTCACTAATAGCTACACTTCTTCTCTCGCCCGGAATATTTCCTTTTAGATCATAAATCACATCGTTAATTCTTTCTTCATATTTTTCTAATATCATTTTCTTTAATTCTTCATTTTCCTCTTTCTGGTCAAATTCAATTTTCGAAGAACCTACTTCACTTATAAATTCCTTCTGAAATTCGATTAGATCCTTAAAATTGTCTACAGCAAAATCAAATGATCCAGCAACCTTATCCTCACTTACCTCCTTTGAACCAGCATCTATCATAACAATCTTTTTATCATAACCTGAGAGCATAAATTCCATTTCGCTCTTTTCAAGTTCTCCATTACCTGGATTTAAAATATATTTATCATCCTGTAATCCCACCTTTACACCAGCAACTGGACCGCCAAACGGAACACCACTTATACAAACAGCAGCTGATGCTGCATTAATTCCTACTACTATTGGATCATTCTTTTCATCATAAGAAAGAACTGTTATTACAATCTGAATATCCTTCCTAAAATCTTGAGGAAACAAAGGACGAAGAGAACGATCTATCATCCTAGCCTTTAATATAGCTTCCTCTGAAGGGAATCTCTCCCTTTTTATAAATCGTGAACCAGAAATTATACCGCCAGCATAAAATTTCTCGATAAACTCGACCGTTAGCGGGAAATAATCTCTATCTGAATCTTCTTTGGAAATAGTTACAGTTGCTAGAACAACAGTCTCTCCCATAGAAGCAAGAATAGCTGAATCTGCTCGAGGAGCAAATTCTCCTACTTCAAATGTAATTTTTTGACCTGCAATCTCACAAGTCTTTATAATTTTCTTACCCATATATATTATCCGAAGATTTGATTCAGGGAAGTTAAAAGAAGATACTGGAATTAACTAAAAAGATTTTTCTATTCCTATTAAGATCAAAAATTTATTACGGTGGAACTAACTTATTTATCTTCCTACCTAATCTCAATATCTTACACTTTAACTCTTACAAATCAAATACCCTTTTCAAATCTTCACTAAAAATTAAACTAATGTATTATAACAAAATACTTTATTAAATCAAGTAAAAAATTCACATTTACCATAAACA
>CAZNER010000178.1:0-2409 GCA_964572065.1 uncultured Candidatus Saccharibacteria bacterium | reverse complement strand
AGGAATGGATTGAGGCTCTTATGTACTGGCCAAGTGCGGAGATTATGCAATATAGGATCTATCGAAGGGATAAAGACATAGAATGCAACGAGATCACCACAAATATGGAACAGCTTAGGAATGTAAGGGATTATCTTAATGAAATTTTGGAGGGAGCCTAGACTATGGATGATGAGGTTATAATTGACGAATCTAATCTTGGTGATTTTTTGGAACAAGATCTCAAAAGTCTTGAGATCTTAAAAAATTGTCCTGAATTCAATATCGATACTACTCCTGAACCCTTAGATATTGTCTCATGCGAGAAAGATAAGGGAGTAGTTGAGGATAGCGAGGGTATCGCTATGGGTTCGACTCCCAACCTCAATGAAAAGGTTAACCTGCCCAACTCGAAACATGAGGCGGTATATAAAACTTGTAGGTGTGGAAATATCATCTATAAAAACCACAAGTCCGAATTTAGGTGCGGAGCTTGTGGTTGCATAATATATGGAGGTAGTGAATAAGAATGTATCCACAAAGGAATATTAATAGAGAACCCATTAAGAAATGGGTGTGTGAGAAATGTCATCAAAGAACAGCTTACTTATACCTAAAGAATAAAAAACATATTTGTTGTGAATGCGCAACGGAGGTAGTGAATAAGAATGGCTGAATGCAAGATTATTCCTATCAAGAAAGAAAGCATAGAAATTCGTCTATTCGATGAGGAGAGAGATATTGCTCAATTTCTCTGTTTTCAATATGATCTGAGTTATGAACAATTATTTGTTAAACTCATAAAAGAACATGCTGAACATGAATTTGCTCAAAATGAAAATTATAAGTTAACATTTTAGGAGGAGAAATGAACTGATATCAACAAAATCAAAATGGCATTGTCCAAGTTGTGGGAGTAATTCTATTGCTCTGAATGTAGAGAAAAACCATCAACATTTCGAGGACAATTATCGCAAACTAAGACAATTAATCAGATGCTGCAATTGTCAGAGTCAATTTATCTTTGAATATGATTTAATCAATATCGAAATACACGTTATACGAAAGGAGGGATAATCCATGCCACACTTACTAACGACTGAAATCGAATGCCCTGAAGGAATCGAGTGCGAACAATGCCCCCATCATTTTATTTGTTGGGAGTATGATACTGAAGAAATTGAGAATTTACTAATTGAAAAGTTTATGGATATGGAGGGAATACGCGTTGAATAAATTAGAAAAAAAAGACAGAGCCGTTAAAAAACTCCTGAAATTGATGATTAAGAGTAGTTGTACGAAATTGGATTGGGTATTATTTTTTCGAGACAAAGTCTTTCATTTACAAATAAACCAGGAGGATATCGATGAATAAGAAGCCAACTCAATTACCGTACCGAGGAACGAAGGTCCCAGTCAGACGCACTATCGAAAATATTAGAGAATTACTAGAGAAATACGGTCTAATTGGTACACAAATTACCGAATATGGAAAAAGCTTCCGATTAGTATTTGCATTAGAACACGATGGGAAAAAATATGCGTTTCAGTTTGAGATGACTCGACCCGATGATGAAAAGTTTGAAAGACAAAAATTTCGAGCTTTTTATTACCACCTCAAATCACGACTGGAGGCGGTTGATTTTGGATTATTTACAATGCAAGAGATATTTATGCCCGAAATGCTAATCCAACTTCCGAATGGAGATGTAACTACTATAAAAAGAGCGTTGGAATCTGAGAATAAATTATTACCAATTAGTAAAGAGTATTTTGAGGGTGATTAGTAATGGGAATGAAGTTAAGTTCAAGTTCAATTAGATGTTCCAAGTGTGGGAGACTTACCACGGTTAAACGTTTAATGTCCAATGTATTCGGGTACCGTGGTCCCAATGGAGAACGCTGGAATGCTACACTATGTTATAATTGTGAAGCAAAGCTTCAATTAATCTTTAATCTACAAGGGGAAATTTCAAGTATTGTTAATCGATTGAAAGCCCAATGGAGATGGAATCAAAAAAAAAGAACAGGAACTATTGAGGAGGTTATGATTAAATAATGGTTCTGGTCCAAAAGCAGACTAATTTCAGAAAGAATATCATCGATGATTATCTCTGGCTCCTGAATACAATTCGGGGGGAGACTTTAGAGAAGATTGCTAAATATCTTAGAAGATATGATATTCATTATGGTGTAATTACTGAATTCTTGAAAAAACCCACTTCATATCCTGGAAATAAATATCATGGTCTGCAAAAAATCGTTGAGAAAAGCCTCCAGGAAGTAATTTCCGAGCATTATTTTGAGATCCAGGATGAAAAGCTCCCTGTGAAATTAGTTTATGAAATTATATTTAGAAAATTATGTCCGGAGGCACTGAATTAAAATGGCCATTGAAGAATCATGCTATAAACTATATCAATGGAGGGC
>CAZNER010000177.1:0-2422 GCA_964572065.1 uncultured Candidatus Saccharibacteria bacterium | reverse complement strand
TTTATTTTTCTATAAATTTTTTAAAAAGCGAATATATTTTATCTGTTTTATAATATTTCTCCAAATACTTATTTTCTGAGAAAAATTTATCTATTTTGTTCGACAGATTTATCAGACTACCTTTATCCTTTTTTATTAAGATGCTTTTTAAGACATTAGTTATGAAACTCTTTTTAGCGTTAGTATAAGCAATTCTAATGTCATTCTTTTGTGTATTTGATAATTTAGGTGTATTTATTTGATTAGTTTCTATGTATATGATTTGTTTAAAAGCTGTTCTTTTAATTTTAGTATATTTTTTAATAAGATTTTTATTTTTAATAAGGGCATTTTTGAATAGTTTAACTTTAATGTATTCAAAAGTATTTGCTGTAATATGCAAATTTACATAGAAAGGGTCTTTATTATTTATTTTTATTTCAAAAAAGTAATATAATTTCTCTGGCCATTTTGCATTTTCGTTAATATATCTGTTGTAACATAGAGAAACATTATTATTAACTTTATTAAACTCATTTTTTCCAGCTTTTTTCAAAAAAGTATTTACTATTGGCATCAAATTCTTTATTGAAGTTTTAATCATTATATCAATGATATTTTTACCATGAATACCGCCAATAGAGGTGCTGCCAAACCAAACTATTATATATGAATTTATATCAATATGATTAGAATCAAGTATTACTTTTATGTAATTTCTAGATTTATTAAACATTTTTAAGGCAATATTACTTTTTAGTGGTTTTTCAAATTTTATCGGGAAGGTGTTATTTTTTTTGTCTAGATGTTTTTTAGTCATCTGATTATTTCTAAATTGAGATATACCAGAGTACTTATTCTGGTGCTAATTTTAAAAAAGTTAAGCCTGTGATTCCATAGTTCCTAGTATCAATAATTTCAAGTTTATTCTCATTTAAATTTATTTTTCTTGTACTAGGATGTTCTGTTATTAATAAAGTATCATTCTTCATTAAAACTGTAACTTTTTCTAGTGTTTTTTCTTTAAAGTTATTATAAGGAGGTGTGAAAAATATTATGTCATATTTTTGGGGTACGTTTTCTATATTATCATATTCTTTGATAAAACGGATAACAGAACATTTAATTACCCTGCCTAGAGATTTGAGTCCTGTTTTTTCTAGATTATTATTTATACACTCGGCTGCATATTTGGATCTATCTATGAAGACTGTTTTTTTAGCTCCACGACTGAGACATTCTATACCAAGTGCCCCTGTTCCTGCATACAAATCTAAAACTGTAGAATTTATGATCTTAAAATTTATCATGGAAAATAGTGCAGTTTTAACTTTATCCGTCATGGGACGGCATCCTTTTATAGGAACTTCAAGCTTTCTTCCTTTTGCGCTTCCAGTTATTATTCTTGGATTCATGTTTTTATAATATTAATTTAATACTAATCAATCAGATTATAAATCTCGGGGTCTTCTCCGCCTAGTCTCCAAAATATGAAATTATAAATACCGTAATTCTGGGCTAGATTAATTCTTTTATCAGTTACCTCGCTATCTTGATACCAAATTACATTATTTGATCCACCTGATTCATATATAAGTTTTTTTTCTAGTGTGTCTAAATCGAGTTTATTTTCAATTATTGGATAATTCATTGTAATATATTCAACATCTTCCCAGATAAGTGCTCTAGCCCCTTTTACGCCTTCTTTCCATTCATATGCATATAAAGGTAAACCTAGTATTATTTTTTCGCTATCAACTTTTTCTATTGCATAGTCTAGTATTGAAGAGATCCAATCTTTTGGTGATATAGAATAAGCGTTGTCTTCTGATCCCGTATAATCATATGCCATTATTCTAAATTCATCAACATATTGTCCAATAGCCTCCCAGTCTTGAGCAGCTCTTGATTCTGAAAATTGTTCTATTATAGTGTCAAGATCATTTTTCCATAAGATAGCTATAGTAAGTGTTTTATTATTATTATGTAGTTCCTCGGATAGAATTTTTATAAAATTTGTAAAAGCATTTTTGTCTGTACTTTTTATGTATTCATAATCTATATCAATACCATCATACTCATAAGTAATAACTTCATTAACTATACATTCGATATGAATGTTAAGCAGATCCTCGTTGTTAATAATATCCGATAGAATCTCTGCATTAGAATTTGATATTGAAGGGATTAGTTTAGTCTGATTATTTTTGCATAAGCTAATTAGTTCAGTGTTTCGTGCGGTATTCTTTAGTTCGAGAGATCCATTGTCTTGAACTGCATACCAAGTCGGACTAAGCGAATTAAATTTATCCGAATTATTCTTGTAACTTGTGAATGCGTTGTTAAAATCCCAATATGGTATCCAAGCTGATGCACTTGTTTCTGTATTTTCGATATTAATATTTTCTTCTAATGGGGGTTCTTCTTCAATAAATGCTTCATA
>CAZNER010000176.1:0-2444 GCA_964572065.1 uncultured Candidatus Saccharibacteria bacterium | reverse complement strand
TATGGACTATTTTGGAGAGAGAATTGAACCCCGAATATAATTCCACAGGCTGGGCATATCCTATTCGTGAAGGGGATGATTATTTACTAAAGGTTCATCTTCATAGGAATGGATATAGAAATATTGGTACGGTTCGGATCTTTATTGAGAGATTTTTTAATCCGGAGATCATTTTCCAAGAAAATTATTTTAAGATTTTTCACTTTTTCACTCCTGAACAGCATAAATTATTCTTGCAAGAGTTAAGGGATGAAGTTACAGAAAACCCTCTTTTTTATGTAGAATTAGCGAATGCCATAGGTCCGAAACATATAATTGATGAACAATTTAAGAAAGCGCATTTGAAATGCTATGTGTATAATGGCCATGGAGGAAAATCATGGGTCGATATTGCGATAGATTATAGTTTAAATCGACCCGAGATCGAATTTAAAGGTCCTTACTTACCGACTTCAAACCTTAGAGATATAGTAGTAGAACCAGGGAAATATGTTGATTCGGTATTGTTTATGAACGATAATATTACTCGAAGATTTAGGCAACAAGACAATAATTTAGATCTTATTTCGAGTAATCTCTATTCGAATGGGCAGATATTACTACAAATACCGCAGCAATTAGACTTTGTCTATAATGATATTGCTGGCCTCCTTACGAAACAAGAAATATTGCAAGACCTTCATTTTGTTAACTTGGAAGAGTATTTGAAGGGGTCTTTTAAGAGCAGTATTGGGGTATTAAACGGTATGAACAAAAATATCGGATTGTTAGGTCATTCATTAAAACATTTCTATAATTTTGTTGATGCGGGATTAGATACTGTGAAAGTGGAGGTATCTGATCAGCTAAATACACTTCAAGAAAACATTTCAGATCAATTTCGGGACTTGAAATCCGATCTCAAAGATTTTATCACAAAGGAGTTTTCAACCTTCAGGAAAGATTTTGTAAATAACTTATATTTAGTCTTGAAAAAGATTCATGATCTTCCTGAGATAACATCCCGAGAATTAATATCTAAATTGAAATCACAATTAGGGGTTTCTGAAGGGACCCTCTATCGTTATTTACGAAAGCTTGAGGAACAAGGGTTAATCGCCAGTTTTAAGGTAAAAACCTCACGGAGGATAAAACGAGCCTTCAAATTATCGAATAAGATTAAAAAATTAATTAAAAAATTAGGAAAATAAAAAGAGGTGATTTTGAATATGGAAGAGAAAATAAAAATCAAATGCACTTGTGGTAAGGAATATGAGACATATAACCATTTCCTTGAAAGTCCATATGATTATATGTGTCCAGAATGCCACAAGAAAGAGGCATGGCGTTTTGCCATGAGAATGCTACAATTGAATAACAAAATCAAATGTATTAAATGCGGCTGGAAATTAAGAGAAAAAGATTGTATAGATATATGGGAAAATGGCATTGTATTCAAATGTAAGTGTTGCGGGTATAGATTTGCAATACGAGTTCCTGCCCCAGATGAATATTACCCATGAATTATAAAACGAGTTGATAATGAATGCAAAAGGATGAAAAATTAGATAAAATATATTGGGAAAAGAAAGCATTGGAACAGCGTAGATTAGAGTTGGAAGTTGAGAAGAATCTACTCTTATTAGAATCTAAAAAACTAAAGAATCGAAATGGGAGAGAAAAAGGAAAACTTGGACCAGACCAAGAGGTTTACGGAAAGGATTACGGTTTACACATCTCCTAAATTAAAAGATGAGATGGAAGCCTTTTCGAAATCCCAGGGGTATGGTTCATGTTCGGCTATGCTTAGGAGGGGCTACTATCTTCTTAAGCAGTTAATGGGAAGTTCCTTGGATCTTAAAGAGCAAGATATTGAACAGAAACTATTTAGTATAGAGAAACGGTTAGAAGAGATTGAATTAGAGCAAAAATCGATTGATTCCCAAGAAAATATAATTGACACCGAATTTGAAAAAGTGTCTCCTGGATCGATTCCAAATTATGACGTAATAGAATCTAAAATTTTAGAATTTATTAGGGATTTTGGAGAGATTAAGGATTTTATCATAATGGAACATTTCAGGAAGAAGTATTCGGAGGGAATCCTTTGGACCACCTTAATAAAATTAAAAGAGCAAAAAAAGATAACCATGGAAAATGGAGTGTGCAAACTAATATGAAGGGATGTAAAAATTGCGGAAAGAGCTTTGAAGGGATTTGGCTCTCTGATGATGGTTTATGCTCTCTCTGTTATTATAATGAGCATAAGCAAAAGGAGGAGGATGCATGTGATTATTTTGAACCCTCTCTCCAAGCTACTTGTTTTATTTGTTTGGACCCTATTTTTAAGAAGAGGCTGAGATATGTTCATTTCCTATGGAATGATGAGTTATATGAAGGCAATCCCATCTGTGATGGCTGCTATTTTATGTTATTTGATGAACTAAAGGACCATATATATTTAG
>CAZNER010000175.1:0-2455 GCA_964572065.1 uncultured Candidatus Saccharibacteria bacterium | reverse complement strand
ATTAAACCTCAACCAAAATTGAGAATATAAACCTAAAAATGAAGTATCTCCTCAACCAAAGAGTACACATTCAACGTAAAAATGGATGTGTTCATATAAAACCAGGATGCTCAGGGTTGATCCGTATGGCCAATAAATTAAATCTTGATAAAGATATTATACAAGAGCAAAAAGGAGAGTATTTGACAACGTTATTATATATTTTCAAAGAGGAAGATTATTATTGGTTATCCCTCAATTATCGAGCTTATCTTAAACAAAAAAGAGACAAATTCTATTCTCAAAAACCCTTAGTTCAATTAGTCAAACTATTACGATATATTTTTAATCGTAATATTCGAGCAAAAGAAGTGAGCAAATATTCATCTTCAATTAGGGCCTATAATGATAAGGATCTTTTTTTACAGAAAGCATTAGACATAGCAAAAACTATTCAAAATACGCATTTTTCGTATGGTTATCAGGAAGATCCATATGAAACCTATTATTGTTATGTCTATTATTTTGAGATTGAAGATCAGGGTCAAATCAGTTTTCATTCCAATAAATTATATCATGAGGTCCCTCTATTTCCTGGAGAATGGATTGGCAACAAAAATGAGGCCTTTCCTTTTCATCTAAAAGAAGTAAAAAAAATAATGAAATAGAGTTAGAAATAACGGGGAAATTTGCTTTTTAGCCAAAAACTCAGATTCTCATTAATCGTGAGGATTTTATAAATAATCTTAGGGTCAATACCTTCTTGATTTATGAGTTCAAAACATAAATCTTCGAAGTTATCTAGCTTTTTTCTTATCCTATGTCTTAATACTCTGGCATAGTTAGGATTAGAATTCTTATACATCCCTTTTACATACATTTCCTCTGCATTTGATAACAATTTTAAATTTTCCAAATTTTTTCAACTCCAACATTACGGGGAGACTGTAATGCTCTATAATACCAATCTCAGACTACCTATTTATGTGTTATGATCATCCTCAGGGTGAATTGTGGAACCATAATAAGAAAAGATACTAATACCCTAATTTTCTTTTAGCTTCGATTAATTTAGCTTTTTTTAAGATTTGCTCATCAGATAATTTTAACGCTTCTAATTCTTCTTTATGATATTTTTCTGCTATTTTACTACCCTCTTTTAAACCTTTAAAATATCCAAAACTTTCAATCTCTCCTCTAATCCTGTAAAATCTATGCATTAAGAGTTTCATTTCTATTTCGACATCTCTATTAGTATGAGTATATTCTTGTTTATAATGTCTAAGATCCTTCTTTACTCTCCGTAAATCATACGTTAAGCCTTGTATTAGATTAGTTATGGTATTTCTTTTATGGTCAATTGCTCGGTTCATTGAATATTCCTCCTCATCAAAAATTACATTCCCACATTCTCTGCAGATCCATGCGATTGGGATAAAACTATTTTTCTTTACAGGTCTTCCAAAGATATGAGCATCATCAAAAGCTAGTCCATCCCAATAATCCCTCATATATACTCGTTTTAGATTTTTTTTCCTACACACATTACATATTTTTCCTTTAGGCATTTTTTATCACTTTTTTATCATTTGCAAATCCCGACGCAGCGTCGGGATTTGTTATTAATTTTTTTTATTATTTTGTGATAGGCGTTTCACTAGTTGTTTTAGGGCTTTATAAATCCTCCTGCTCTAAGATTAACCGAAATCATACTTTTAGTCAATTTGATATTTTGGTCTCTACTCTATCTTTCTTTAAATAGACAGAAATACTTTTCACTACTTACGTTCTCGTTATATTCTAAATAGAGTATTTATAATATAAATTTATCGTATACGATAACCATTTTATTGATACTTTTTTACACTTTAAAAATAGGGTATTGCAGAATTGGGTTCCCATAATATCGCTCTGATAAAGTTCCATAGGAGGAAGGGGGTATACTTCTTAATGTAAACCATATTTTATTTGAAAATCAATAATTAACTTCCTATATTACTCCACACAGTTTCTGAGATCAAATTTTACACTTAGAGCCATTAAGTGTAAAAAATAATCTCCTTATCCCAAATCACAGCAAGAAATACGCTGGTACCCCCTTATACCCCCTCTCCAGTTGAGGAGATTAAAGATAGATTTTTTTGGTCGTAACGTTACTTTACTAGTAAATTGATCGTGAAACCCCTCTTAATCGACGACAAAAACGTTACTTTACTAGTACTAATCCCTTAATAAAATGCAGTTTTTGACACTAAGTGTAAAAAATGATCTTGTATATGATAGAATCCGACATTAATTAAAAACCCCCTAGTGACCCCCTAGTCTGGGGAAGGTGATTTGAGTCTTTTCTTTACCACATAAAGAGGTTCTGGCGAATTGTCTTTAGTGCCGATTAATTCATACCCTATTTTTTCAAATAGTTTTTTTGCAATCATAAATTCAACTGCGATCTTCATAGGGTTCATCTCTAAAGACA
>CAZNER010000174.1:0-2490 GCA_964572065.1 uncultured Candidatus Saccharibacteria bacterium | reverse complement strand
ATTTAGTTAGACCGAAAATTTATGAAGATGTTAAAAGAGAAAGGGTTCATTTGCCAAATGATGCTTTGATAAAAGTAATATTAAAATTAGAAGAATTTAAACATCAAATTATTTCTATAATACAACACATGACAGGAGTTAGAGCTGGTGATATAATGAAGTTGCCAGAAGGTGCAATTGAAGAGGAAGATTATAATGGTAAAGCGTGTCTTCGTTTCAATATAACAGGTAAAGGTAAAAAAAGAAATGTAGTTCGTATATTTGATGAGAATGCTATGCAATTCATTAAACATTATATTAATACTATTGTTCCAGCAAGATTGAGACCTTCAGGTTATTATTTTTTAGAATTTGGAACAATGAAAAATCGTCGAGGGACTTTAAGAGAGTTTCAAAAATTTTATCATATGAATTATCATTGGTATTGGTTAGATTTAAAACAATCTTTAGAATCTAATAATATTGATAAAGATGATTTTTCAACTCATGATTTTAGAAGATGTTTTGCAAGAGATTTTTGGGAGAAATATAAAGATGCTTATAAGTTGCAAATGATATTAAATCATAAAGACCCAAAAACAACATTTAGATATTTAAGACAAAGTGGATTAAGCACTGCTGATAGCCAAAGAGATTTCCAAGACGGAAGAGGACTTTAAACAATTATATATATAAATGAAAACTGTATTAACTGTTAATATGACTAAAAAAGATAATATTTTTGAGTCTACGATAGATAATATTGTAGGGAATTGGCCAGATAATAAGCCTAAAAAAGAAGATGTTATCTTCAAAAGGTGATTTACTATGTCTAAGAAAAAAGAAAATAAATTAATGCGTAGTGCAAAAGATACAATGGCACTAGGTACAATGACTACACTTGGCAGTTATATGTTTGGTCGTGTTGGTGCAGCTCATCCAGTGACAGCCCCAACAGCAAGTGCAGTAACAGGCGGTTTAAATATATTACAAACTGGTCAGTTAGCAAAGAATGCTATGACTATTGCAGACATGATGCAAGATCAAGTTAAACCAAAAAAGAAAAGGAGGTAAATTCAAATGAAATATAAAAATGGTAAAAAGTGGACAGCTGGAGCAGATGTCTACGAAGTAGCTGATGAAACTTGGAAACCAAAGAAGAAATCAGCAACACCAAAAAGCATTGTTAAAAATATTTTATAGGAGGAAAATAAAATGATGAACAAAAAATTAGCAGATGAAGTATATCATGGGCATACTATTAAATATGTTCAGAGAATAATTGGTGGAAGCACAGATGTAGTTGGTAAAGTAGTTGGAAAATCAATCCAAGTTAAAGGTCCAACAAAAGTGTGGGTATCAATGAAAATTAAACAAATGCTGAATAAGTGAAAATGGAATTTTATTCAGTAGTACTAAAGAAGAAAATAAACATACCTAAATCAAAGATAAAAGAAGTTGTTAGAAATAACAGACTTTTTGCAGTTGGAACTTATAAAGCGAAAGGTAAAGAGTATAAAGCGTGGCGTGTTTTAGGTATGGCAAAAAAGAAGAGGAAGTGTTAGGCTAACCTTCCTCTTCAATATTTTTAAAAGGTGATACAAATGCCAGTTAAATGTAAAAATCCAAGATATGCAACAAAGAATAATGTTAGATTAGCTTTTTGTGACGGTAAAGTAGTTGAAGCAAAGAAATGGTATCCAACTAGTTTTAATGCAGGCCATAAACATAAATGGATGGAAGGTCGTAAATATACTACTATTGATAGTAAGCACAATCACCCTATTAATGAAAAGTTGAAAGTTGCTTTAAAGGGCACAACTAAACATAAACACAAATTATTGAGGAAATAAAATGCCTTACTATGGATATTTATCACAATTTGAAAGAAGAAGATTAAAAACTGATCTTAAACAAGGCTTTCCTATCACTTCTGGTTATATTGGTGAATTTAAAACTACACCTATTAATAAGCCAGCACCTGAGATGCAAATGAAAAGAGTCAATTTAGATCAATTTACTAATCCTTTACCTAAAAAAAGATATAGAACTGCAATGTGTATCAAAGGAAAACCTTTTCAGATGTTAGATGGATAGTTGGAAAGAACATTGGTACTTTGGTTTACCCTTTCTTATCATTGGTTTATTCGTGATATTTATTTTAAAAGATTACAGTTTAAATTTTAAATACGTTTTTAGTTTATTTTTAATTTTATTCTTATCGCCTTTGATACTCGATATAGATCATCGCCTTGGTAAAGTACGAGAGGCAATAATCTTCTTAGGATTGAGTATTTTAACCATAGGAATCATAGGAATCCTCTTTGATTTAGTAGTGTTAAACTTGTTAATTTCAGGAATGTTATTGGCAAATATAGCCTTTTTCTTAACATATTTATTTCCACACAGAGGTTTTATCCATAGCGTGGCTTTTGTGATACTATTCAATATACTAGTATATATTATGTCTAATAATAATGTTGTAGATTATTTATCTGACGATAAGTCTTA
>CAZNER010000173.1:0-2501 GCA_964572065.1 uncultured Candidatus Saccharibacteria bacterium | reverse complement strand
CAATCAGCATTATGCTTAATAACTTTAAACTTAAATCTATCATCAATCTTTTCTGTTAATAATATAATAGAATAACCAAACCAATCTTTAACTGAAACCGATATAACATCTCCAACCTTATAATTCATCTATCATCAACTTATCTAGAAACTCATCTTCATTCTTACAACTCTCTATTAGTTTATCTAATTGATACCAAGAATAACCTGTTATTGGATGAAAATGTTCTTTAGTTAATTTGATTACCTTTAAAGATGGCATTAATAGATAACAATTATATTTTTTATATCTATTACATCTATACCAAATAATTTCATCTTCATCTGGAAAACATAATTGAAATGTATTCTCAAATTCTAAATCATTTCTAAAATTAATTTTCATTCTAATCTCTTTTAGGTAATGATATTACCTTACCAAATGGAAAGTCTTTTTGATTAGCTCTCCAATGTCCAGCTACTACCCATAAGACAGGCACACTAACTTGACTTTTAGGTGGGAAATCTGTATATCCATCAGTGAAACATATAACAAATTTAGTAGATGGTTTATGTTTATTAATCCAATTAAACACAGGTTTATGTGATGTTCCACCACCACCTCTTAAATTCTTTCCAACTTTAGCTATGACTTCCTCTTTGTTAGCATTCTTTAATTCATATACTCCATTAACTCTACAATCACAATCTCCAACCGTTAAGTCTACATTCTTAAAGGATCCAACTATAGATGCTATCTCTGATATAAACTCTACTAGTTCTTGTTGTCCAATACTACCTGATGTATCTACCCAAGCCATAACGTCTATCTTCTCTTTCTCTACTGATGGTAGATAATATCCTAAACTATGACTTCTTTTACTTGGTCTAGCCCATGTATAGTCAATAGGTATCTGGGATGTAATATATTTATATAATAACCCTTTCCAATCAATATGTGTTTCTAATAGCTTACCAACTATTCTTTCCATTCCTGCTGGTAATGTTCCTCTCTGTCTAGCAAAGCTACAAGCATCAACTAATTTCTTTTTCCAATCAGGCATATTCTTTTTATTCTTACCACTACCCTGACAATCCTTACAAGGTTCTCCATCTTTATCTTTACCAGTTCCACCACAAGCATCACATTTCTGTTCTTTACCCTTTCCCTTTCCATCACCTTCTCCGTAGATATGCTTATCAAATCCCTCGATACCACTCTCTGCTATTGCTTTCTGTATTGCCTTCATAGCTTTCTTGTATTCTTTACCTAATTTTCTCCAGAGCTTATCATATATTTCCTCAGAGGATTTATCGGTTATCTTCTTAATTGTTATACCAAATAAAGTTATCTCATTATTATGGGGATTAATTGCATTCTTGGGTATAGTTAAACCATCTTCCTTTAAGATGGCATTAATAACTGTATCAGAGCTTATATTAAATAGTTGGTGATTCTTACCTTTACCTCTCTGTAAATGTTCTAAGGCACAATGCATAACCTCATGAGCTAATACACCCTTAATCTCCTCATCACTAAGACTATCTATGAAATCAGGATTATAATAAAGGTTACCATACATATCTACTGCTGCAGTTTCTGTTGTTTCTTTATCTTCTATAAATGTTAAACTCATACAGAGAAAACTCCAAAATGGTTTATCCTTTTGTAATTGGACTCTTGCCTTTACCATCTTTTCTTTTGCTGTAAAATCTACAAAACTCATATATCAAAATCCTCCTTTGTATTTAATTCACTTAAACTTTCCCAACTTCCACCTTTAACTTTAGTGAACTTTTTATTCTTAACATTTGGCTTTTTATTTATCTCAGGTTTCTCATTATATTCCCACCATTCTGAACCATCATATTCTCCTCTGGATAGCCACCAATTTTTACCAACAATAACTATATCTTTAGCTATCACTTGTCCACCATATCCACCATCATAATTTATATCTTTAGATATTTCTTTAAATTCTTCCCAACTTATTACATATTCTCCATCATGACTACCAATCCATTCAATATCATCTTCCTTTAAATAATATTGTTGTAGAGTTTCTAGTGTTTCATATAATAAGTTTCTACTTCTGCTCATAATTCACTCACCATCATTTCATCTTTTAATTGGTTTATCTTTTCACAAAGACATTTATCTCCTAATATATTTATAAGTAATTTTTTAACATCTTTTCTAGTGATACCATAATTTCCATTATAGGGGATATATCCAAATATCTCACAATTATCTGAATGATTACATACACCATCATAGGATAAGTTCTCCTCTACTGCATCTATAACATCATCTAGAAAATCTCTTTTATATTTTTCTCTCATAATAACTCCAACATTAATTCATCATCACTTATAATTATCCAATCATTCTTATCCTTTCTTAAATAGAAAGGTGTAATTTCTCCTATAAGTTCCTTCCTATAAGATTTAATACACTTAGCTTCATAAGAATAGAAACCATCAGGACTTATTTTATGTTCACTTATAATAAAAACTATTTCA
>CAZNER010000172.1:0-2506 GCA_964572065.1 uncultured Candidatus Saccharibacteria bacterium | reverse complement strand
ATATCATTTGCGGACATAGTATTAATTGGAAATTTAAAACAATGAAAGATATAAAGACAGGTTTATTTATAGTTATATGCTTAACAGGGATGTGGTTACTCATGTTAAGTCAGGGATGCACCATTCAACAAGCGGTTAATGAGGTTACGTGGAATAGCCCTCTTGATGTGAAGTATATATACTTCTCTGACGTAGGCGATGCTTATGACCTTTATTTCAGGTTTGAATATTCGGGTATATTCAAAGAAATTGAGGCGTTAGAAAATGGCAACTGGAGAATAGAGATAACTCAGGATGATATAGAGAGTACTTTTGAGAAGGATTTTATGATATTCAAAAAAGATGTTTATGTATTAAGTAGGCGATATTTATTAATGTTAAAAGATTAAAGCAATGAACACTTGGGAACAGGATAGAGAGCATGTGATTAACACCCTTAACGATATTAAGAAGGGTCAGGACGATATGAGAGAGGATATAGTCAATCAAAAGGTAGAAATGGCAACAATGAAGGTAAAGAGTGGTATAATAGGTTCGTTATCCGCAACTGTTACAACAGGGATAACGGCGATTATATTTTTCTTTTCCAGAAGTCAATAAAAAAAGGAGAGCCGAAGCCCTCCCTTTCCCTAATTAAAATACAAATATGAAAATCTCTATAGCAAAGATAGTGAAAAATGAATATAAAACAAATAAAAAGCGGAGATATTTTACTTGTTTCTTCTAAAGGATTGATTCCAAAGATTATACAGAAGGTGCAAAAGTGCAAGTATAATCATGCAGGGCTGTTGCTGACAATCAATAAAAAGACTTATGTTATTGAGGCAACAGAGAAGGGAATAGTATTAACATTGCTTTCTCATTATACCGATAATTCAGATAAATACGAATTACTTGTTTTGAAGCCAAAAGTAATACCTATAAATGATATTATAGATATAGCGTTAAGCAGACTTGGAACGCCCTATGAGTTTAGTAATTTAGTTATTCATCAACTTGCTAAATATATCTTTGGCAAATGGATAGGCAGGAAGAAGAAAGAGGCATCAGATAAGTTTATCTGTGGAGAGTTTGTCGCTTGGTGCTGGTGGAAAGCTACCAATACAAGTCTATTCTATAACTGGTATAAGATTGCTCCGGTCGATATTTATAAATCAGATAAATTCACTCATCATGAATAACGCCTATCTTGACAGATGCAAAGTGATTGACGAGACTATGTTCGGAAGATTATATATAGACAATCAGTTCTTCTGTTGGACTTTAGAAGATATAGTCCGAGAAGAAAAAATCAAACATAAAACAGCTATTCCTGAAGGCAATTATACAGTATCATTAACTTATTCAAACAGATATAAAAAGGATATGCCGTTAATATGGAACTATCAAGAGCCTTTAAAGGGAGGAGGAACGCAGGGGATAGTTGATAATAGAATGATATTTAGGGGAGTTCGTATTCATGGAGGTAATAATATAAAACATACATCAGGATGTATATTGGTAGGAAAAGATATTGACGAGGAGAAGAAGGTAATATGGGGTAATATGACGGATGAGATAATTGATTATTTAAACAAATACGGTCATTTTAATTTATGTATCGAAAATAATTTCGAATTATGAAAATAGATATTATCAGTATGATTATAGGCGTTATATTAACGATATTAGTCGCTTATCTGTTGCCTGACACTTATAAATATGTATTCAATTCTAAAGTGAAGCCAAAGGCAAAGAAGCAAGGCGTAAACAATATAGATTTTGAAATGACCTTGAAAAAACAGATGAGAGAAGAAAAACGTAAAGAAAAAAAAGAGTTAAGAAAGGAAAGAGGAGGATTTTTAAAAAGATTATTAACCAAAAAAAATAAGTAAAATGGAAAATTTAGATTTAGGTACATTGATACCAGTAATTAGCACTGCATTAATAGCTTTATTTGGCGGTTTATTCGCAAAATTTAAAGGGAAATTTTCAAAGATTGTCAAGCTCATTAAAGAGGTTTATGAGATTGCTTATGCTTTTGATTTAGCTTTGCAAGATGACAAAATAACAAAAAAAGAAATTGAAGGTTTAAGAAGTGATTTTGCTGAATTAAAGAAGTCTTATAAAGATTTGATTAAATAAGATTATTTAACAGAACCATAAGAACTGCCTTCGGGTCATTTTTCGTTGAATAACTCAAGATTTTTCTTATGTATTTTTTTCAATTCCTCATTAAAATTTTTGTCGTCATGTGCTTTATTATGAAACTCCCTCGATAGAGCCATAAGATTGTCAATAATATCTTTGCCTCCTTGACTACGAGGTGTCAGATGATGTATATCAACTGCTCTTTGCCCTGAATATTCACAAGGAATGAAGTCTTGTTCGCCGTAGCCGAAGTAATTAATATACACCCTTACGTGGTTTTGCATAATTGCTTGTATTTTTTTCTTGCTAATTTAATAATTTCAAGCATTTGGTCAGAAGTTAATCCTGCATCCTTCATTTCTTTTATTATTTTGTC
>CAZNER010000171.1:0-2536 GCA_964572065.1 uncultured Candidatus Saccharibacteria bacterium | reverse complement strand
TATTATTTATCATAGATGATAATAGAAACCGGGAACTTGCTAAAATGTTTCTAAACTCTATTAGAAAATTTCACACTGAAGAGGAATTAGTTGTTAAGATTATAGATCCTAATGACTATGAAGAATTTAAAGCAGATACTTATTTCTACTATAAAGCTAAAGCATTAATTGCTAATAAGTTTTTAGATGAATACGAAACAGTAATTGTAGCTGACGCAGACCACATAATGACCGGAGATATTACGCATATTCTATCTTTAAAAGATTATGACGCTGGATGCGTTTTAAATTTTAATACTAAAGACGCTAAAGAATACGGCGCTGTAAGCGTTTGGGACATTGCTCCACAAGAATATCTAAACGCAGGATTTATTGCCTTTAGAAGTAAAGAATTTGCCTCTCACCTACTCCAATTATGTAACAGCAAACACTTTGATAACTACAGATACAAAGAACAGGACCTTCTAAACATAATGGCACACTATGGTAACTATAAAGTCAGAGTATTTGATTTATATGATCCTGAATATAACTATTCTGCATTTCATGGACTTGTAAGTAAAGCATGGTGGAATATGATTATCATGCAAGAAGATAAGTTAGTTATAACTCCTAAAAATGTTCCAGCAGTTAGAAACAATGTAGAGGTTAAGCTTATACATTGGGCTGGCGGTAATACTAATAAAATGAACTACAAAATATATTTTACAGATGAAGTTAGTAAAAGATTAGATTATCTAGTAAGTGAGGTAAAAAATGACTAAAAAACTAAGAATAATGAATTCATCAAATGCTATATGGGCGCAGTCCGGTTATAGTATGCAAGCAGTACAATACGTTCCAGCAATGGCTAAAGCAGGTTATCCAACAGCTATGGTTAACTTTTATGGGCAAGAGGGCGGAGATTTCATGTATAAAGGGGTTAAAATGTACTCAAAAATGAACTCAACATGGGGTGAAGATGCTGCATTACATCATGGATTAGACTTTAAAGCAGATGTAATACTAACACTACAAGATATTTGGACACTTAATCCACAAATCTTATCAGATATGAGTAGAAAAGGTCTTAGATGGATACCAATCATACCTATTGACCATGAACCAGTGCCTCTACCTACTTATGACAGACTAAAACTTGCTTATAGAATAGTTACAATATCAGAATTTGGTTATGAAGAGCTAAAAAAAGTAGGAATGCATTCAACTTATATACCTCACACTATAGAAACTGAACTTTTTAAGCCAATTTCTAGTCAGGAAAAGAAAGTTATTAGAAAAAAAGCAAACTTACCTGAAGATGCATTTTTATTTGGAATGGTTGCAGCAAACAAAGACAATCCTCCAAGAAAATCATTCCAGGAAGTATTAGATGCTTTTAAAATGTTTCTACAAAAACATGAAAATGCTTATATTTACTTCCACACTATACACAATCAACAAAATGGTTTTCAGATATTACAATACGCTAAGTTTATAGGCGTAGATTCTCACATAATTACATGTGATCCACACGATTACTTATATAGAATAAAGCATGAAGACATGCCAAACATTTACAACTCTTTTGACTGCTTACTAGCTCCTTCTAGAAACGAAGGTTTTGGAGTACCAATTATAGAAGCTCAAAGTTGCGGAGTACCTGTCATAACAACTAACTTTACTGCACAAAAAACACTCGTTAAAGATGGAGAAACAGGATATCTAGTAGATATTGCTTACAAGCATTACTCAAATCTAGGCGCTTATGTAGGAATACCAAGCGTTCAAGACTTATATGAGAAAATGGAAGCTATCTATAAAGCAGATAGAAAAAAGATGGGTAAGGCAGCAAGAAAACACGTACAAGATAACTATGACTTTAATCTTGTATGGAGAACTAAGTGGTTACCATTCTTAGACAAACTAGAAAAAGAGATATACATTTGACAAGATATTTTATTGGTAACATAATTAAAGTATGAAAACCATTAATGGAATTAAAGGTATTATTAGATACTCATTATATGATTCAAATGGCAATTTAAAACAAAAAGGTGAAGCTAAAAACATAGTTACCACACAAGGAAATAGATACTATGTTGATAGATTAGCTGGTGTTGGTGGTGGAACTGCTAAAATATTTGTTCTCGGTACCGGTAATGCTGCTGTAGGTAGTACAGATACTTGGGTATCAGGATATTATGCAAATAATGGTACTGCTGCAGGTACAGGTGGCGCAGTTACTGTAGGGCAAAACTCCGGTACACTAAATTCCTTACAATATATTGGAACATTTGGTGCTGGATACGGTACAGTTGCAGATCCTATTACAAGAATTGGACTTACAAACATGGATGCAAGTGCAGATGGTAACGGTACACCAACAGGAACATCTACATATTTTATTGCACATGGAACTGTAACACCATCAGTAACAAAAGGCGCAACTGACACATTAGTTGTAACCTGGGATCATTTATTTGAAGGTAGCTAAAAAACATATAACTATATGAAAAAGACTTCTAGTTTTTAGAAGTCTTTTTTGTTTTATAAT
>CAZNER010000170.1:0-2562 GCA_964572065.1 uncultured Candidatus Saccharibacteria bacterium | reverse complement strand
TTGTCTTCTGGATTATTTAGAATTATACTTGGAGAATTATCTGAACTGCCTTCTGTGTAATCCACTACCACATATATTTGTGTTAAATAAACATAATCCCAATCAATTGCTGTAAATTTCACTCCCCATTCCATATTATTTATTTCATCTACTGTCCAAGTGCTACTTGTTGCAGGATTTGTAGTATAAGTCCATTGATAATCTGTGTATGAACCTGAAGAAGGTTGAACTGCAGAAGGATTATCATAATTTGTTCCACTTTGTCTATAGAAAACAGTTATATTATCATCATTATTGTTTTTAGCTTGTTTTAATCTAGCTGTTATTGTCAAATTATTGATAGTTACTCCTGATTCACTAAGATTTTGAAAAGTATAACTATCTCTATAACCATCATCACCGGCTCCAACTGTGCTAGAGTCATCATCTGGAGAGGAAATAGGGTCATCTACATTAAGATAGTGACTTACTGAGGGATTAGGACTCCATTGATTATAATTTCCATTTCCATTAGGATATAGAGGATTAGTGGGGTCAACAATATGGTCAAATTTAATACTTCCATTAAGAATTTTTAAATCAAAACTATCTTGTTCTCCTTGCAAATTTGTTAAATAAATTTTATTATAGGAATTATTATTTATGTTTAGAAGTTCTGCTATTAGTTCTGATTCATTAATTTCATAGACTTCAATTTTTGGAGTTCCGTTTATTATTTTTGGATATAAAGAGATATCATTATCTGATGTTAGGTTTTGTTCAAAAGTTACTCTTACATATTCGCTTGAATTAATTGTTTCACTCCAGTTTCCATCTAATTGATAAACTTCATTATAAATATCAGATATAAATTCTCTATTTTCATCTAAGTGTTGTGCAGCACTTATATTAATTTCAGCATAACCTGGATCTGCACCCTGAACTATTACACTATAGTTTTCTCCTGGAGTAATGCCTGCTATTTTTGTCCAGTTTCCTTCACATAATTGTGTTGTAAAATTCCATTCTGCACATTTTAATAAAGTATTTCCTGTAGCAATTTTGTTTATTTCTATTTCTGTTGCATTTATTTCAGTTGGATCAACAGAAAAACTTTCACTATAATTTGTCTCATTTGTATGAAGTTCTAATTTTAGATCATTTTGTTCTGAGGATTCATTGAAGTTTTTAATAACCATCTCTTGAATATTGTTTTCCCATCCTGAGGGGGTTATTTCTATATCCAAAATACCAGAATTGTTTGATATAATTGTTTCAGTATAATTGTAAAGATCAGTATCTTTATCAATGATAGTAACTAATCCTTCATTTTCCATATAACCTGGATCTGTTTTAGTAAGAGTAAAAGTATAGGTTTCACCAGGGGTTATATCTTTTATTTTTTTCCAAGAGCCTATGCAGGTTTGAGTTGTAAAATTCCAATCCTGGCACTTAAATAAATCCTTACCTATTGCAGTAGCATTTATTTCTGCAAATTCTGCTTCTAAATTTGTTGGATCTAAAGAGTATATATTTTCTGATTCATTGTATTCCAAAAGAAGCTCATTATTTGTAACATTCTTTTTCTTGTAAAAAACCTTTATTTTTAGGGGCCTTATAGTGTTTAACTGAGTTTCAACATCTACACTTTCGTCATAGAAACGAAGTACTTTTTGATCATTTTTTAGAATCTGGAATTTTTTGTCTAATAATGTTAATTCATCATTACTCTGCCCCCATGCTGATAAACCTGGAGTAGTTTCAATTAAATAATATTCAGTATCATTAATGTCTTTGCTCTTTTTCCATTTTCCAATACATTTATTTTCTTCATAATCCCATTCAGTACATCCAAATAATTTATTTGAGTTTTCTGTTGTTTCCACTTCTACTGTTATATTTTCCTGGAATGTTAAATTAGAAGTATCTATTACTTTTACTTCTACAAGATTATCCATTGTTTCATTTGTTTCATTGGTAATAATAATGTCATTTTTATTAGAATCCTTTTCATATCCTTTTACCTTGACTTTTTTTACTCCTATTGTTGAATTTAAAGGAGTAATATCTAAATCCATAATCTCACTATCATTTGCAATTATTTCTTCATTAGTTTCAATAAGCTCCCCTTTTTTATTTGTTAATGTAACCCTTGTTTTTGTTTCTGCAAATCCAGGGTCATTCTGTGTTAATATGAAATCATAATCCTGTCCTGGAATTATATCTGCTAATTTTTTCCATACTCCATTACATTCTTGTGTTTCTGCATTCCATTCAGTACATTTGAATAAATCACGCCCCTTTGCATTTACTGTAACAATCGCATCTGTAAACTCTAATTCCTGAGGGTCAAGAGAATAACTTTGAGCATATTTTATTTCATTCAAATCTGTTATTCCTATAGAAATTGTATCATTTTCAATCACTAAATCTTTGAATTTTATTTTTTTAATTGATTTTGAATTAGTTGGATAAAAGTCTACTTCTTTGTATTTATCTTTAGTTATTTCTTTTAATTCTTCTTTAGATTCTTTTAATCTTATTTTATTTTCTGATGATTCTTCTGAACTTATTCCTCTTTTT
>CAZNER010000169.1:0-2609 GCA_964572065.1 uncultured Candidatus Saccharibacteria bacterium | reverse complement strand
TTATATAACTAAAGTTAGTTAATCTATCCACAAACTCATCTCTATACTTTGGAAGTAAAGGATTAGTTTTACTATTTCTATCATTAACCATTAATTGAGAATCATACTCTATCATTATTACATCAATTATTTCATCAGTAAAGCTTTCTAAACTTTTATCCAATTCTTCTCTAAGTATTTTATCATATGTTTTAGAGGTTTTTTCTATTGCCTTTTTCATTATTATACATAATCCTTCACTAATTCGCCGCTATCTACTTTTGGCTTCTCGGTTGTAAATGCTATTACAACCAGCACTGCTTGAACACCTAATCCTCTTAAAATAGGTGGCCTAGATATTTTACATTTTATTCCGTCTACAACTAAATAATCACTATTCTTGAAAAGGTCATAGTGTTTAGGATCTGTTTTAAGCTGAACAATTGTTGAACCTTCCGTACCCGCCGGCGTATAAACCATTTGATTTCCAGCACCACTTTGTCTTGGGTCCCAGGTAACCAAACAATCAGCCCAAGTTCTTCTTTTTGTTTCAATATATCCCAATCCTTTACAAACAGGACATCTTCCTCTTGAAAAATATTTATATCTTATTATAGCGTTACACTGTTCATCAGTAGCCCCATAAGCAGTTTCCCACTCTTCTTGTTTTATATGTGCTTGAGCAGGAGTCCATTTACATTTTCCAGTAGAACTATTCGTCATCTTATCAAAGTAACAGTTAGGGCATTCGCTCTTTAAAGGTTGCTTATAAACAGTCACTTTGCGACTGAGACCTTTAATTACATCTCTGATTGCCTTCTTATGTTTTCTTTTAGTTCTTGGGCTGACTCTGTTTCGCATTAGTTTTGCTCCCAAAATGGTAGATTTGAATCTTTGTCTTCATTATAATATCTGCATTTATATCCTTTATATATTCTATTTTCACGAACAGCCCTATGCATAACTTTATAATTAAGATCGTAATTTTTATGTTTTTCACAAAAATATTTAAGACCACAAACAACAAATGAACTATTATATGGAGTAGTTATAACATATTTTTTAGACTTCCAACTATCTGATCCCACATAATTATTTTTTATTCTTGTTTTAGTTCTTTTCTCTATAGTTTCTTTAGAAAGTTTAGACCCCATCTTTCCCTTACTAATATTACTACACCATTCTTTACTCCTAGGAGAAAGTCTAACTCCCTTTTTAGATTTAGATATTTTATTTCTAATTTCATCAGAAACTGTCCATCCTGAATTTCCTTTTCCGCCAATATTCATATTATAACCACTATTAAAACTATCAAATTTATCTATATAATAAATTTCTTTACTATTTAATTCCATTTTATTCTTACAACTACAAAGTATTAACCAATTAAAATTTTCTGATCCATATCTTCTCAACGCATTATGAAAATGGAAATTATCAACTTTTCTACTACTACGACTTATATGATCATTTATTCTTATATTGAACTCCTGTACAGTTTGCCCAATATAACTCTTTCCATTTACTTTATTTGTTGCTTTATATATTATACCATAATCCATTTTAATCTATTAAAACTCCTGTTGTAGCTGTGTGGATTAAAGAATCAACTAAATCTTCCAATCTTTTTTTCAAATTATCTAACAACGCCTTTCTATTGTTTAAACCTGGAGAAGGATCATAGCGCGAACCTTCATCGGTTATCACAGCACCATCTTCCATAGCATCATTAAAAACTTGTTGATATAATAATTCATAAGCAGTTTTTAACATATACGCTTCAGGAGTAGCTGTATCAGTGGTTAATCCTATAGGTGGTGGACAATTATCATATGCTTCCATAATTTCCCTATCACTATATAAAAATGTATAATACCAAATATCAACACCATATTCTTGGCATCCTGACCAAGTTGTAGTAGATATATCTTCTGTAAATCTTAAAAATCTATATCCATTTATAGATGGATTAGATGTACTTACATACTGTACATTATTCATATTTACACTCGCTGGCCAGCCTTTTTCATCAAGCTCATAGGTCCTACCATCAGGGTGTATTGAAGAAGCTGCATCCTCTCCGTATTCTCTCCTTAATCCCACAGGATCACCCATCAATAATCTTATTCTATCTATTACTAATTGGTCTGCAGATCCAAATTCTATCTCTGACGGATAAAGTGGATCATAATATATATCATACGGCTCACCAAGAACAGGATCGGCCCAAGCGCTGGCACTTCCAGTACTATCATCATAATATCTAGATATGTACCATTTATCTGCAGCACCATCTGGATCAATAAAATAATACTGAGTATAACTAGCATTTAATTCAACATCTGATACTCCACTTCTACTACTTATGGTATCAGTACCACTAGCTATAGTTGTATAATCTGTAATATCAGTTACAGGAGAATCTGGTATTCCTGTACCGGTATATCTCATTATTTGTATTCTATCGTAGATTTGCATTACTGTTGACAAATCACCGACCGAAAATGTAAGTGTAATCATATATCTCTACTCCTTTTATAAATTTCTTGGTAACGGATAAGTATTTATTACCCGTGCGCTTGGTACTATATCCACTTCTGCTTTCATGCTTGGTCTAATTTCTTTTCCAC
>CAZNER010000168.1:0-2615 GCA_964572065.1 uncultured Candidatus Saccharibacteria bacterium | reverse complement strand
CTAAATATATATGGTCCTTTAGTTCATCAAATAACATAAAATAGCAGCCATCACAAATAGGAAGACCTTCATAAAGTTCATCATTCCATAAAGTGTGAATATAAGAGATTTTTTTCTTATCAATGGATTGAGTACAAATTAAGCATATTTGGGGGAACAAGGTTATCACCTAAAAAATTATGAGATTCCTCTTGTAATACAAGAGTATTTTATACTGCAAAAGATCATTTATCACGTCAATCATGCCCAAACCAAACCCAAATCCAAATATAATGTAAATGAGAAATAATCCAAATTTATACTCATAAAGATAATCATAAATACACACATAAATCACCGCAGCGAATGCTGCTCCAGTCATTATATTTAATTTAAATCGATCCGATTTCGTAGCTAAAAATTCTCGTACGAAAGGATTGAGCTCAACTACGCTCAGACTATAATCTAATGCCTTTACCGTTAGGATATAGCATACTCTGGAGCTAATCATAAGTATTATTAATAAAGTCATATCCATTATGAATAGGAAAGAAATACTTAGAACATTGTAAAGAAATATACTTATTCCAATAAAATAACAGAAACTAAATAAGATTGAATAAACTATAAATACAAACACATCATTCTGTCTTATTTTCATGTAGTTTGCACACTCCATTTTTCATTTTAACCACTTTTCTATACTAGTTTTATGGTATATAGATTCAAGAATATATTTTCCTGCTTCGGGAACTACACAATTTCTTAATACCATTCTTACAGGATCATGATTTCTCGTATTTTTTAATTTGGCAACTGTTAACAAGTCCAAGTCCACTTGTAAGTATTCGGAGAGAGTCTCTTTGGAAAGATCTTTTATGTTTCCTCTTGGTTTTTTGAATTTTTTGTTTTGAATTCTAAAATTAGCCCATATATAATGACGATCCACAATAGCTACTGGGTTTATTAGAGGTTTATAGTAGGAAATTACATTTTCTATTACATAATAACCTTTAAAAAAACGATCCAAGAATAGAATAAGGCCATATAGTCTTAAATCAGGTAATCTTTTCCTCATGTTAGGAAACGCCATCATCCGAGTATGGGTCCTGCATGGCGGACTGGCCCAAATGAATTCAAATTCTTGATAATGATTTTCTAGATATTTATAGGCATCCTCTACAATTACCTTATCTTTAGGGAATCTTCTGAAATAAATCATTGCTATTTTTTGATCATGCTCTACTGCAGTGATCTCATGCTCATCACCCCATAGAGTTCGGTTTCCCCCTATTCCTGCGAAGAGATTAAGAATTTTAATGTAACTTACACACCCCATTTTCCATAGTTATCTTTTTTTGCTCTTTTAATTTTATTAAGGTGGTCCAAAGGATCCCCTCCGAATATTTCTTCTTGAAATGCTCCATAATTACAAAATCCTTAATCTCTCCAAAATCCCTAATAAATTCTAAGATTTCAGATTCTATTACTTCATAATTTGGAATCGATCCAGGAGACACTTTTTCAAATTCGGTGTCAATTATATTTTCTTGGGAATCAATCGATTTTTGCTCTAATTCAATCTCTTCTAACCGTTTCTCTATACTAAATAGTTTCTGTTCAATATCTTGCTCTTTAAGATCCAAGGAACTTCCCATTAACTGCTTAAGAAGATAGTAGCCCCTCCTAAGCATAGCCGAACATGAACCATACCCCTGGGATTTCGAAAAGGCTTCCATCTCATCTTTTAATTTAGGAGATGTGTAAACCGTAATCCTTTCCGTAAACCTCTTGGTCTGGTCCAAGTTTTCCTTTTTCTCTCCCATTTCGATTCTTTAGTTTTTTAGATTCTAATAAGAGTAGATTCTTCTCAACTTCCAACTCTAATCTACGCTGTTCCAATGCTTTCTTTTCCCAATATATTTTATCTAATTTTTCATCCTTTTGCATTCATTATCAACTCGTTTTTTGGTTATTTTTATTAGTTTTCTTAATTAACTCATTTATATCTCTAATATAATCGCTGAAAGTTATGTTAAGATAGACTGTATTTCCTATTTGCCTCATAGAGAGTTTATCATTTTCCTTAATCAGGGACCTATAAGAAACGAGAGTCCATTTTCTCTTCTCCCATATTATATGTCTATCAAATTTGTCGAGGTCTTTTTTTTTCTCTAGTTCATCAAGCTCATCCAATTCATTTATCATTTTAGACATGGAATCTTTATTCTTGATAAGGTGTTGAATCGTCCATAGTTCTTGGCGTAGAAGGGAGACCTCCATATCAACTATATCTATCATAGGTCTTTTGCGTCGGGTAGAGTCCTCAAGCTGTTTTAGAATGGTATAACTAACTGGCATGAATGATGAGATATCATATTGGGACTCGATCTCCTCGATTAGATATATGATTCTCACAATGGACTCACCCAGATCTTTCCAGAATTGTTTTTTCTCTATTTTACTTTCTGGGATGGATTTTATTCTTGCTTTTAGTTTTGTTAAGTCCTCTCTTATTAATGTTATAATTTCACGAATGCTATTAGACTCTAGAAGTTTCCCTAGAGATGCCTTTGCATGATTATCTAATTTTTCATCCTTTTGCATTCATTATCAACTCGTTTTATAATTCATGG
>CAZNER010000167.1:0-2617 GCA_964572065.1 uncultured Candidatus Saccharibacteria bacterium | reverse complement strand
AAAATCACGATAAAGAATTTAAAATGGTTGCTGAGAATGGGAATAAACTCATATTCTCCGTTGCGGCAATCTATTTTCCTAATTTAAATGAAAACTACATTTGGAGGGACTAACTCATGAATATTGACTTAAACAAGCCAACGGATGTTATCCTCGAAGAGTTTAGTTTAGAATTACTCAAACAAGCCCCTGATCTCCCTAAAGAGAAAGCCATTGAAATGGCTAAGAAAAGTATGCCGTGGTTATCATGTCCCGTCAGAAATAATATGCGAATGACTCCCATGGCATGTATATTCTGTCCTTATGGCCACATGTGTGAATGCCACTTTCCATATACCTGCGAGGAAGTTGATTGCTCTCACTATCACCAAGAAATAGGAGGTGTAGATTATTGACCGAGAAAACAAGAGATATCGACCATTTGCATAAAAATCTGGGAACTGGAATGAGTATTTATCAAATTAAAGATAAATTAAAAGATCGGGGTCTCAAAATAGCAATATTAGAGATAAAGAGAATAGCCTATAGAAACAATTTTAAGGAGAGAGGATATTTACATGATTTTCAATCATTTTCCCAGTATTCCAATCATCCCAAAAATGAGTATAACTTAGTTTTCACAAAAGAAGGTGAGAAAAAAATCATAAGTTTATGCGAAAAGAACTTTGAAAAAACAGAACATAAACAAGTCTATACCACAAAAGAAGTCTATGAGCTTTTGACCTCTCGAGGTATTGAGGTAAGTATATCAACTCTTAAACAATGGGCATTAGAGAAGAACTTACCCAGACAAAAGATTGGCTGGAGTAATAACCTTCCAGCTCCCTATATATGGGGAGATGAAGATATTAAAAACTTTATTGCTGAGTATTCTAAAGCTATTCCAGAAGCGAAAAAAGATTTAACTAAAAAATATATAAATGAAGGAATAGTTATAGCTAAGACTGATAATTTTGAGGTCGTGAAAGCTCAATTTAGAGCTATAGGAAATCTTATTGAATCTATTGAAAAGGAAAGAAAAGTTACCAATCAAAAAATTCTGGAAAATAAGCAAGAAATCCAACAATTAAGGGAAGAACAAATAGAGAGAGAAAAGTTCTATTGTGTTTCGGGAGAAAAGGATGTGTATCTTAGAAACAAATTAAAGATATTAATTAGAACACGTTTAATTAAAAAAAGACTTAGATGGAACAATGCTTCAGCAAGGGCTAAAGAATATTCAAACTTCTGGGAGGAATTAGAAAAGAATTGCGGTCTAAGAAGAGTTACTAACATTAATCAGCGAGAACATAATTTGGCTCGTGATTTCATATTAGAAAAATTAGATGATGAGGGAATTGAGTATTAAGATTATTAGTAAGATTCAGAAAAAAGAGATAGAGAATTTACAAAAAAAAATCGAGAGGATTGACTGAAGTATGCCAAAAAAAATAAAGCTAAAAACTCGGAGCCTGAAAGCTTGGAGAAAAGTACTCAATTTAATACTTGAGGGATACACTATAATAATTGAACCAGATGAGGGTATGGAGAATTCTTATACACTATCCCTTGAAAATACTGAAAAAAACGACTTTTCTCATACCCATTGTGGAAGATATGTTGAAGTAATTAATTCAGAAACGAAGGAGGTATTAATAGATCAACTCCTGGGAGATATTCTCCATGATAGACCAAGTTTAGCTTGGTATAAAAGTAAAATAAATGAGGTTTGACTCGAAGTATGGTACACAAGCGTAGGGAAGCAAATTATAAGGGGTCCCTGGATTTTTGTCTTTTGGTAGTATTCCTAAACCTAAACACCCCTTCCCGTTATTTAACCATTACTCATACTTTCCCTTGCTTGGCCAATAACTTCAATCAACTAAAAAAAATAATTTTAACGAGGTAAATAAAAACATGTCAAAAGAAAAAGAAAACGAACAAGTGCATGGATTAGTGTTATTTCCAAAAAATAAAGGTCCTAATGAAGACTATCCTTTTCCCTTACCAGAAAGGGAGGGTTTAGACGAGAAATTACGGCGCTATAAATTAATTATTTTTAAACTCAGGAGGAGTTAGATAAATGGGACGATTACTAAAGGAAGTTCAATCGGAAGTTGAGGATTTTATTGCGGACCTTTCTACTCGAAAGTTGGTAGTATTCAAAACAGAGAATAGTATACGACAATTATCAATTTTTTTTCTGAATGCTCTCAAACCGTTTGTGAAGTGGGCTTCGCTCCAAGAATTTGAGGTACGGTTTTCATGTGAAAATACACCAATTGCAGGGGAGTGTGTAAATTTCGAGAGGTTAAACCAGGGGTATATAGATATTTTAGCAGAGCAATTCGGGGTTATGCCTATGTTTCGAGATAAGTTTATTAATGTGATAGTAAAACCATTGGAGGGCTAAGATGATAATGTGTATGAATAATCGATTTTACCCGAAAGAAAAACCTAATATCATTACATTTACTTTCGATGACAACTTGGAGCTAATGGAGTCCTATGATCGGTTATTGGACTGGCTTATTACGGAAGCATGTATCCAAGAAGATCCTACGATTATGAAACACCTTCGTAGGGCTCAATTCCAACTACCCTTAAATCTGTGAGGTGAAATATTATAGAGACTAAA
>CAZNER010000166.1:0-2626 GCA_964572065.1 uncultured Candidatus Saccharibacteria bacterium | reverse complement strand
GTCACATTGTTGCCTGAATTTAGTCAAATTATTTTGTCACCTGGTCCATTAATTTTTAAGTTAAGAAAACTTTTAAAAAATTATACTGAAAAAGATTATTTGTTATTAACAGGTGATCCAGCTATAATAGGAGTAGCGTGTTCAATTGTCGCAGATATAACAGGAGGTAAATATAATCTCTTGAAATGGGATCGACAAGAGCATACATACTACCCCGTAGAAATAAACTTATACGAAAAAGGAAACATAGACGATGGATAAAGAACGATGGAAGATACAAAATAAACTGTATCATATGAAAGATAGAAAGTTAGAAGGAGAAATGAGATTAAAAGAATTAGAAAAAATGAAAGAGATATTTTTTGATTGTGATTTATTTTCTAAAAGAGATGATGAGTCTTTATTTGATTATATTTTAGATTTAATAAAAATAATTTTTTTAGACCTTGACAAAGTTTTTGATTTTTATTATTTAAAGATTAAGACTGCATATGTTATAATGCGGTTAAAGAAAGTAATAAATAAACTAAATAAGGAGATACAACACTATGAGTATAAACTTTGAAGCAGATCAAACTGAGTCAATAACTCAAACTAATGATGCTAAAGCATTGTCAGATCAAGTTATTAAACTTAGAGATTTGGAAGATAATATAAAAGTTGCTGAAGAAAATTTAAAGCAACTTAAAAAACAAGCTGATACATTATCAGGTGAAGTCATTCCTACAATGATGACTGAAATGAATATCAGCACTATGAAATTAGCAGACGGCTCAGCTATAGAAGTAAAGCCCGTCTACGGTGCTTCCATTCCTGCAGATAAAAAGGAAGAAGCATTTAACTGGCTTCGTGAAAATGGCCTGGGTGATCTTATTAAAAATGAGGTCACTGTTTCCTTTGGTCGTAACGAAGATAACAAGGCGGCAGATTATGCTGTCCTTGCGCAAGGTCAAGGGTATCAACCGACCCAGAAGTTAAAGGTTGAACCCATGACACTTAAGGCTCTGGTCAGAGAGCGTGTCGAAAAGGGTCTCGATATGCCCTCTGATCTATTTAATGTGTTCGCAGGAAACCGAACTAAAATAACACGTGCATAAAGGAGAAAAAAATATGTCACAAGAACAAGCAATGAAGAAACAAGAACCAAGGACCAATAATGCAGTAACTGAAAAAGTTAATGCAGGTGCGTTAGCTGTAAATTTATTTGAAGCTGATGCAAATCAAGGAGTGGATAATCTAACTCATGAAGATTTAGCATTACCATTCTTAAAAATACTAGGACAATTATCTCCAGAGGTTAACAAAAGAGATGGTAAATATGTTCAAGGTGCTGAACCTGGAATGATTTACAATTCTGTAACTGGAGAATTGTTTGATGGAGAAGAAGGAATCGAAGTTATTCCTTGTCATTACAAGTTAGAATACATTGAATGGCAAGATAGAGGCGAAGGTTCTGGTGCTCCAGTAGCAATTCACTCATCGTCTAGTGATATACTAACTCAAACAAAAAGAGATGCTTCTTATAAAGATAGATTACCTAATGGTAACTATATCGATAAGACTGCAAGTCATTTTGTTATAGTAAATAGCAAATCACCTTCAACTGCTTTAATTGCCATGAAATCAACGCAATTAAAGATTAGTAGAAAATGGAATAGTATGATGGCAAGTATAAAGATGAAAGGAAAAAATGGAATGTTTACTCCAGCTTCTTTTAGCCATACATACAAACTAAGATCTACTCAAATGTCTAATGACAAAGGTACTTGGTTTGGATGGGAAGTTAGTAAAATTGGTCCAGTGCAGGATGCTGCATTATACCAACAAGCTAAATCTTTCTCTGAAAGTATATCTAAAGGTGATGTCAAAGTTAAGCATGGTGAAAGTACTGAAGGTACTAAATCAGAAGCTTCTCACTTTTAATACAATCAATATATCGTGGGCGAGCAATCGCCCACATAAACTAGAGACGGTTTATGGATAAAAAAGAAAGAAAATTTATAGAGATCTTTACAGGACTACCAAGAGATTTTGGTACTGCTGATTTAAGTAGACTACAAATAGATCCTAGTACAGGAAAAGCTAAACCAGTATATGGTTGGGCTCATTCACCAATTACAGAACAAGATTATTTAGATCATTTAAATGGTAAACAATCTATAGGTATTCAACCTTGTGATGATAAAGGTATGGCAAGATTTGGTGCTATAGACATAGATGATAAACAACATAGTTATTCTAATTTTCCATATAAAAAATATTTAGATATTATTGCAGAACATAAATTACCAATCGTTCCAGTTAAATCTAAATCAGGTGGACTTCATTTATATTTATTTGTTAAAGAACCAATAAGAGCTGTTGCAATAAGAAATTTTTTAGAAGGATTATTATTTACATTAAAACTTCCAACTAACATTGAGATATATCCTAAACAAACTGAACTAGGTCAAGACTCAGAAGGTAAATGGAACATGGGTCAGTATATTAATTTACCTTATTATAATAAAACAGAAAGAGTTGGATTTAATTTAGATGGTACAACATTTACTTTTGATCAGTTTATAGAAGTTGTAGAAGCAAATACTTACACTGCAGATGAATTAGAAGAGTTTACATTAGAACA
>CAZNER010000165.1:0-2665 GCA_964572065.1 uncultured Candidatus Saccharibacteria bacterium | reverse complement strand
GTATTGATGTTGATGATGCTGGTACTATTTTAGTATAAGGAGATTTTTATGGAAAAGGATACTTTAGAGAAAATAACAGCTTCTATAAAGGAAAAATATCCAGGCACCGGTATCCAGAGTATAGAAGTCAATGAAAAAAGTGGTACATCTACTTTTTACATGGCTCCTACAAAAAAGACGTTAGCTTTCTTAGAAAATGGAGGCGCTGTGGTGCCGCATGTTTTTAGAGAGAAAGCGGCTACAATAAGCAGAGACGCTCTTGATAGAACTTTCTTAGATTTGGCGCAGAAAGATCCTTATGAAGAGACACATGAGAATTTAGTTAAGAGGGCAGATAAATATTATTACACCGATCCAATTCTTGGAACAGTAGTAAACTTGCTTACTAATTTATCATGTAAAGGATTTGAAAACGATATTGATGATGAGAATATAAAACAATTTTACGATATTTGGTGTCATGATGTTGGAATGGAGCAAGTAATAGAATGGATTTTTTTAGATTTTTTTAAGATAGGGCATGTTACTACTTATAAAGTTTTAGCTAAATATGAACCTAGAGTTTCATATATTTCACCGGCGCCCGGTAAAAAAATCAAAAAGACGGCTAAAGCTCTTATTACTGGAGAAAGATTTAAAGAGCAGTTAGATAGAGAAATTGAAATAATAATGGCTGCGTTCAGAGAGGAAGCTAGAAAATTAGGGATATCGGAGAAAGATATAAAGAAATATGAACCAGCAGCTAAAAAGAATATATGGTCTAAAGGACATTTGCCAGTAGCTTATACAGTACTAAATCCTCAATTGGTAAATGTGACAGGGAATTTGTTATTTGACAAAACTTCTGTCAAATTAACACCGCCCCCAGAATTAACCGCATTATTAGGAAAACCTACTGGTGAATTAACTGAAGAAGAAAAGGCATTAATCAAAGCCTTACCTAGCGATTTGAAACAGGCTGCGGAAAAGGGTGGAGAATATCAGTTAGATTATAGGTTAGTGGGTACTGTGGCTTATTGCAAACAACCTTATGAAAGATATGGAAAACCACGTTCTACTCGTATTTTTGATAGTATAGAATATAAAAAAGCGTTAAAAAATGCAGATATGAGTACCTTGGATGGTATTTCTAATTATATTCTTAAGATTACAATAGGTAATGATGAGTATCCTGTTACGGATCAAACACAGTTAGAAGCTGTAGCACAATTATTTAATACTCCAAGCAAATCATTTGATGTGGTTTGGAATCATACGTTAGAAATAGAAAAGATAGTGTCTCCTGAAATTGAAGCTGTATTAGGTCAGGAGAAATATGCACAAGTAAATGATGATATTACAGGTGGTTTGGCTGTGTCACGTGCTTTGATAGATGGTATTACTAATGTCAACGCGGGTGAAGCCGGGCTGCTTATCAAAGGTATGATGGAGGAAATTAATTACGCAAGACGGCAAGTAACAAGATGGATATACAGGGAATATCAACAAATAGCAGAAGCTATGAATTTTGATCGTTTTCCAAAAGTTAGGTGGGATGAAGGTGTTCTCCAAGATGTGATATTGTACATGAACACTATCTCACAATTAGTGGATCGTCGTATGTTAAGTTATCGCACTGCTCATGAAAAACTTGGTTTTGATTATCCAACTGAATTAATGAATATGAAGGAGGAATTTTCTTTGGTGGAAGATGGTACTTTCGGTATTATTGGATCACCATGGCAACAGGCTAGGGGAATGGGTATTCAGCCCACACAAAAGGCTCCTACCGGAACTCCTTCAAGTGGAAGGCCTAAGAGCCAACCAGCTAAAAAGAAAACCAAGGATACTACTCCAACAGCTACTACTAAAAAGAAAACAGCTAGTGAAGAAGAGAAAACCGTAGCTGATGTTGTAGCAGATTTTAGCGATGAAGAGTTTGCCGATTTTCAACGTGAGTTAACTATGATTAGGTTAAAAAATAAGAAATAATTAACTAACCATAATAATATAAGGAGGTTGATTATGGCAAAACGTAGACGTTATTATAAAGGCGTTGATAGAAGAAAAGCTAAGGGTCAATAATAAGGAGGATTTGGCGTGAAGAATAATAAACCTATTTATTTAAAGGCCGAGATTAAGTTACATGAGGAAACAGACTCAAGGCGTGAAGCGGCGTCTGTAATAGAGCTTCCTAAAGAAGGCGAAAAGCAAATTGATTTACAGTACTTTTCTGCTGTATTCGTATCTTCAGGAGCCAATTTAAATCATGCTTATTTTCTTCCATCGGAATTGGTAAAGGCAGAGGGTACTATTGTTAATAAAGCAATGGACATAGAGCACAACGAGGATGAGATTGTTGGGCATATTTATAGCCGTGCTTTTACAGACAAAAGTGGTAATAAGTTAGAGACGGAAGAACTGTCTTCTATGGAAACAGCTAGTTTAGACGAGCAAGAAATGCATATTGTTATAGCTGGTATTCTATATAAAAACAGATTTCCTAATCTGGCAAAGGAAGTGGCTGATGGTAAATGGTGTGTCAGCATGGAAGCCTACTTTAGAAATTATGATGTGAAAGTTGGAGAAATGATTTTTAGTAGGCCTGAAGCTGAAGCATTAGGGTTGGCGTGTGATGACAGTATATTTGGAAGGATGGCTAAAGTCTTGAAAAAAGGTGCTGAAA
>CAZNER010000164.1:0-2672 GCA_964572065.1 uncultured Candidatus Saccharibacteria bacterium | reverse complement strand
AAAGAAAAGTTAATGAAAAGAAAAAAGAAAAAATTTCCTGATATGTCAGGCGATGGTAAGGTTACTAAAAAAGATATTTTAATTGCTCGTGGTGTAATTAAAAAAGGTAAAAAGAAAAAGAAAAAAAAGTAGATGGCTAAACAAAAGTTTGTCCATTTTGTACCTAGAGATAAACCGCCTAAAAGACCACGGAGACATAAAAAGAAATTGAATAAAAGCGAAAAGCGTAGTTATAAAAAATATAACAGACAAGGTAGAGGATAATGAAAGAATTTATTTGTCCAGATGGAACAATGTCGGTTGATGGAGTATGTAGAATGTTTATGACTCCAGGAGAAAGAGATAGTTTAAAAGTTTCTCCAAAAAAATCTTTTGATGAAAAATATGAATCTATAGAAGATATCCCAATTAGTCAAGGTACAAGACCAATAACTGATTTGTTTACAGGTGCACCTAAAACAGATACATCTTTAAAATCACCAGGAAGCACGAGTTCTAAATCACCAGGAATTATAGATACTAAAAATTTAGTGGATCAATATAAAGCTAAAGAAATTTCATCTTCTCCCATTGATAGAGTTATAGATACAGTTAATAAGACAGTTTCACCAATGGTTGATAAAGTTACTCAACCTGTAAAAGATATGGTATCTAAAGTTCCAAAAGGTTTTGATTTTGATTTTGAACAAGTTACAGAATTTAAAGAAACAGCTCAAAGTGTAATAGATAAAAATGTTAATTTTTATGATAATGTTTTAGCAGATAAATTTGGAATAGATGCAGATAGAAGTAAACAATTTAGAGCTTTATCTGTAATAGGTGGAGTTGCAACAAAAGGATCATTAGCTTCTGTAGTAGGTCCGTTTGCTATTCCATTTATTGCGGGCGGTATTATGAGAGATAAAGAAACACAAAGAATACAAAACATAACTGCTCAAGATCCACAAGGAGCTATTCAAAATTATCCAACAGCAACTATGAATATACAACCAACACCTCAAGATATTTATAGAGGTGGAGGTGGGGGCGGAACTTCTATAGGACCAACTGCTCAAGCTGGCGGATTTGCATCTGACGGTGGACCTGTAAGTAATAAAACTGGTAGAGGTAGAGTAGGATTTTAATTATGGCAAGAATAAGACCTAAAAGAAGACGAGAAACACCAATTAAAACTTCTGTTAAATCTGGTAATTTTAGACCAACTAAAAAAGGAGCTGGAATGACACGTAAAGGTGTTATGGCATATAGACGTGCTAACCCAGGTTCTAAATTACAAACTGCAGTTACAGAAAAAAAACCTACTGGAAAACGTGCAGCTAGACGTAGAAGTTATTGTGCGAGAAGTTTAGGTCAATTAAAAAGAAGCTCTGCAAAGACTAGAAATAATCCAAATAGTAGAATACGACAAGCACGTAGAAGATGGAGATGCTAGTCATTATTCACTAGCCATAAACCAAACTTTTGTTATATAATATTTATTATGAACTTAAAATGGGATCTTAAAAAACAAATAGATGAAAGACGTAAGCAGCAATCTGCTAACGCTCAACTTCGTAAAAGAAGTAAAGAAAGTATAGCTCGACCTAAAGCTACAAGAAATATTACTTCTAGTGATCCAAGGTTACAGGGAATATAATAATGGCCAAAAGTCCAAAGACAACTGGAGAACATCTGGTAGCTCTTTACGGACATGTCACAGGTCTAAAGAAAGATATTAATACAATTAAAAATAATCATTTGGTACATATGCATCAAGATATTGACAAATTGGGTGGCAAGATAGACAAAATCTATTGGGTATTATTAGCTGGAGTGGGGACTGCAGCATATTTATTATTAGAAAAATTATTATGAAGATTAATGAAAATACTCAAATCGGACTTCCATTAAGGAATCTGATAGGACTGATTTCTGCAGTAATTGTAGGAGCATGGTTTGCTTTTGGTGTAATAGAAAGATTAAATCAATTAGAAACAGCTAATAAATTATTTGAACAAGATTTATTAGAAGCATCAGCACAAAAACCAATTGATCAAGAACAATTTATGTTATTAGAACATATAGCAGAAGGATTAGAAAAATTAACAATTAGAGTTGATGGTATGATGAACAATAGAGTCAATATTGAACGTTTACAAACTGATGTAGAACGACTAAGAATTGATGTCGAAAAATTAAAAGATTCAGTAAGAGCTAACTTAGGAAAGTTAAATGGTAACTCTCATTAACGAAGGTTCTTTACAAGAATACGACTATAACAACGAATACGCTGAATGCGAATGGAGACAAAATGATAAAACTGGTTTTTGCACTATGCCTATTTATCAATGGGGAACTTGTGGAACATCGAATACAGGAGAGCTTATCAACTTGCCTGAAGATGAAACGTGAAGCTACTCGTAATATGGATATGGTTAATAAAACTTTTATGTGTGGCGAAGTAGAAGCTGAAATCGTTAAAAATATAGATGGTTCAGAGAGTATTCAAAAAATAATCAAAGCTAAATAAACACTTTTAAAATCAATATTTTTGTTTTATATATCTATTAGGATATATATGGTATGCACCAGGTGGTATAAAATGGAATGAATTTAATCAATGATTAATAGAGGAGGCTTTAGTAATATTATGAGTAAACCCGGATTATATGCAAATATCAACAAAAGAAAAA
>CAZNER010000163.1:0-2714 GCA_964572065.1 uncultured Candidatus Saccharibacteria bacterium | reverse complement strand
AACATAGTTTTAAGTTTGACGACTACAAAATTTAGGGTAATGAATTCTACAAAAGTCCTACCTTGTTACCCTAAATTTTATTTAAAAAAAGTCAGACAAAAATTAGGATATTAAGAAAATAATCGTTAAATTCACAAAAATAAATAACATGGAAGAGTTAATTTTAAAAAAAGTCAATGGTGGTATTAGAGCAATTAAATTAGGAACTAAGACCCCAGAAGAAGCTAGAGTAGGTTATTGGTTGAATCGGTTAAAAGAAATCAATTCTGTATGGTACGAAGAATGCTTTGACAATTATTTAAAGATTAATAAGATGTACAAACAAAAACATGATAATATGAGGTAGTTAATAGTTGTGTTATAGTAAGTTAGATTAATGATGAAAAGATGCACCAAGGATTAATTTCTTTAGGTGCATTTTTTTTGTTAAAATATTTGGTAGTCTGGAAATATATTATTATATTTGATATATCAAACAAATAAAGCTATGGGAAAGTCAACTAAAAAGAGATTAAGTTATCAGAAGAAAGTGGATTTATATACTGCCATTGGTGGTATTACAGTTATGGTAATATTCGGGTTATATATGATTTTACCAATATTTTTAAAATAAATTTGGATAATTAAATAGTATTTTGTATATTTGTATAAGTTAATTAAATGTCAAACTAAATAATTTAAACTATGGGACAGTATTATAAACCAGTATTTTTATCGGACAACAATAAACCGATTTTAAGTGTAACTTGTTATGACTTTGGGAGTGGTGCAAAGTTAATGGAACATTCGTGGCGAAAAAACCACTTTGTAAGATTTGTTGAAAACCATTTAATGTTGCAACCTCAAAGGCTTGTATGGGCTGGAGATTATGCAGATAATGAAGACCCAAAAACACTTTCAAACATTGAAATTAAAGCATTAGCAAATGAGGATAGCGAATATTCCAATAGTGCTAAATTAAAAGCAGAGGGGGTAAATTTATATGACCTTGCAAATCTTGTAGGAGTATTAACACATGATGAGGATATTCCGAAAGATAAGACTAAATATGATTACGACTTTAAAGGTATTGCGCCACTTACAGCAAAGTATTTGGTTAACTACGACAAAAAGGAATTTGTTAATAAAACCAAAGTACCAAAAGATAATGACGGTTGGCAGATACACCCTTTACCACTATTAACTTGCGAGGGTAACGGCAGAGGTGGTGGAGATTTCAGAGGGGAAAGTCCATTGATTGGTAGTTGGAGTAGAGATAAAATAGGGGTTGTTAGTAAGAAGTCAGACATTCCGAAAGACTTTAAAGAGGTTATATTTGACCTAACAGAATAAAAAAATGAGGGGAAATGTAAAAGTTTCCCCTTTTTTATTTGGATAATTAAATACTATTTTGTATATTTGTTATATCAAACAAAAAGAAAAAGAACTATGTCAGCAAAGATTTATCAAGCACCAACAGAATTAGCATTACCTAACACAAATCCTCAATATCTAAATGAGTGGGAAAAGTTAGATAATCAATATAAGGCAGACCTAAAGAAGTATATTATGTCTATGGGGTACAAGGGTAAGAACGTAGGAGAAGTGATTAGATTCCGAGTAGCAGATGGTTACGCAGAATATATGATTCTATCTATGAGACCACTTGGACTTATTCACTTGAACTTAAGTGATGGTTATCAATACCCACATATCCATTTGATGACTGCAAAGGAAGTGAATAAACAATTAGAAGTTCAGAAAAAAATGGAAGAATTATTTGGATAATTAAAATATTATCACTATCTTGCAGTATCACGTTAAACAACTAAAAACTTATATTATGTATTCAGATTCAGATTATGCTTGTCCTACTTGTGGTACTCCCGATATTGAATGTTCTAGTAACGGTAACTACGGTTATATATGCCCTAACTGTGAAACGGAATTTGAAACACCAGACGTATAAAATAAACATTAAATAATATTTGGTAGATTAAAATATTATTACTATCTTGCAGTATCAAATTAAAACTAAACATTATGGTAACTGATTTAAAAGAAATTAAAATAAGACTTGAAGTATTAAGACGTGAAATACGCAATGAGGGGATTAGTTATGAGGAATTAATGGAACTTCAATCTTATGCAGAACACATTGATAAAGATGATGTTGAATTATTACAATGGGCTGGAATTGGAGAAGGATTAAATTAATTTTAAAATAAACTAAAATAAATTAGGAATTTTAAAAAGTATTTCTTATCTTTGAATTGTCAAACAATTAAAACAAAAACAAATGAGAGAAGGTAAGAAATTTACAGTATGGGTTGGTGGTGTTGAAGTGAATGACTACTACTTAACAGAAGACGAAGCTAAGGAATTAGTAGAAGAATACGAAATGGACGGATATGACGATGTAGTCATGGAAGAAATATAAAAACATTCGCCTTGTGGGGGCGTTAATACTCACAGCATAGTATTTTGATTTGACGAGCAGAAAGGGGTTACCATTAGGTAGCCCTTTTTTGTTTTAAATTATTTCACTTTTTATTTGGATATATCATTTTTTATTCCGATATTGCAGTATGCAAATGAGAAATCGATGCGGGCTGTGAGAACAGAAGAGTAGACTCCAACCTACCTATATTTTTTATGTTATCATATCTTATTTAGACTCATTATAAATAATCAAAAAATATAAAATAATATAAGAAAAGTTTTGTAGATTAAAT
>CAZNER010000162.1:0-2738 GCA_964572065.1 uncultured Candidatus Saccharibacteria bacterium | reverse complement strand
ATATGATAGTATCTATTCCTATAGATCTTGAAAATAATTTTGGTTTATTTGATGAATTAAAATCTAGAGAAATTTTTGGTCTCTCTTATATAGATACTAAATCAGACCATTACGTTTCTTATAACAAGAATACAGGGCTTGGTATAAAGACAAAACATAATGTGTCATTAATATAAAATGAAAGGGACTCTTATAAATTACTTTATTTTCTGTAAACGTAGATGTTATCTTCATGCACAAAACATAACATGTGAAGATAACTCTCAGCTCGTTAAAATTGGCAAATTCTACCACGAAGAAAGAAAAGAGCAAAAAAATTTAAAGAAAGAGTTACTCGAAATAGAACTTGATGATGTTAAAATTGATCAAATAGGAGATGAATACGTAATTGAATTCAAAAAGAAAAATTCAGACGTAGATGCAGCTCGTATGCAGCTGCTTTACTATTTATATATTTTAAAGAAGCATGGAATAGATCGAAAAGGTAGGCTCCAATTTAAGGAAAGCCGTAACAGCGAAGAAGTAATTCTTGATAAACAAAGCGAAGTAAAATTAAAAGAGATTATAAAGGAAATAAAAATATTAATAAGATCAAATGAAATTCCACATGTTTTGAACAAAAGAAAATGCAGGAAATGTGCTTATTTTGAATTTTGTTACTCTTAGATGAACAATCTATATATAACACAATCAGGCAAATTAAAAAGAAAAGATAATACACTTCTTTTTCAAAATAATAAAATTCGCAAAGTAATTCCTATACAAGGTATTGAGACTATTTATGCTCTAGGTGAAATAGATATAAATACAAAACTTTTAGTATTTTTACAGCAGAACAAAATTACACTTCACTTTTTCAATTATTATGGATTTTACTCTGGAAGTTTCTATCCCAGGGAAAGCTATATATCAGGAAGTTTATATATTAAGCAAGTAGAGCACTTTACAGATTACGAGAAAAGATTAACTCTTGCTAGGAAATTTGTATCAGGTATAGCACAAAATTTGAGATATTTACTTAGACATTATTCTAAACATGGGATAGACATAGCTGGCAAGATGAGAAGAATACAAAATTATTCAAATAAATTGAATATGGCAAAAACTATAAAAGAAATTCTACAGATAGAGGGAGCTATTTGGGATATATTCTACTCTAGTTTCTTAAAGATTCTAAATGATTCTTTTAAATTTACTAGAAGAATCAAAAGACCTCCGGATAATCCAATCAATGCTATGATAAGCTTTGGAAATAGTATGCTTTATACTAGAGTACTTTCAAGTATTTACTTTACCCAGTTAAATCCTACTATTTCATATCTTCATGAGCCGTTTGAGAGAAGATTTTCACTGTCACTTGATTTATCTGAGGTTTTTAAGCCATCTCTCGTTTTTCAAATAATATTTAAGCTTGTTAATATGAGAATGATAACTCTTAAGAATTTTAGTAAGAAGTTAAATTATTGTTATCTCAATGAAGAAGGAAGACGAATATTTGTAAAAGAATTTGATAATAAGCTTAGAAAGTCAAAAAAACATCCATTATTAAAACGAAGTATTTCAAATAAAACATTGATCAAATTGGAGTGTTATAAAATTATCAAACATTTACTTGCAGAAAAAGATTATTTACCGTTTAATATAGGAAATGGGTATTAATCTTTTTATATGTATGTAATCATAGTCTACGATGTAGAAGAAAGAAAAGTAGCTAAAGTTCACAAATATCTAAAGTCAAAACTTAACTGGATACAAAATAGTGTTTTCGAAGGAGAGTTATCACAATCTGAATTTGTGAAGACTAAATCTGAGATTAAAAAACTTATAAATAAAAAGGAAGACTCTGTTATCATATTTATATTTAGATCGAGTAAATATATAAAAAGACTAGTTATAGGTATAGAAAGAAACGAAATTAGTAATGTATTGTGACCCAGTATATAATTGAATACAAATAAGCTGATCGCTTACATAACAGAAAATAAAGTGATTTTTTAAGCTCTTTAAAAATTTGAGAAGTATCTTTGGGACAAAGAAATACGTATATATAGAATTCATTGTATAAAATTATATTTTTTTATATAATTTTATTATCGAAAAACACTATATTTTCGTTGTTTATAAGTAACTATAATAGGATTGAAATGAATTTTAAAGCTTCTTTCAATTTTGGTCTATCAGAGTTTATAAGTAACTATAATAGGATTGAAATGTTCCTAAGTCAGCCATAAGTCGTAATTAATAATTAGTTTATAAGTAACTATAATAGGATTGAAATAAAGTGGATTTAAGGTTAGGTCGTGGATCGTCTGGGGTTTATAAGTAACTATAATAGGATTGAAATCGCCATAAATGGGCGAATAATATTTTATGGTTTTATGTTTATAAGTAACTATAATAGGATTGAAATACAATACACCGATAACTATTACTATGTTTCTCATTAGTTTATAAGTAACTATAATAGGATTGAAATTAGTATCAGATAATGCAACTTGTGAAGCTGATAATCGTTTATAAGTAACTATAATAGGATTGAAATATGGAGATTCGCCAATGCTTCCTTATATTGGAGAGTGTTTATAAGTAACTATAATAGGATTGAAATATGTCCATTGCGACAATTTTTGTATTATCTCTCAGCGTTTATAAGTAACTATAATAGGATTGAAATTATAATAGGAATTATATGCAGTTACGGCGTTTCTGGGTTTATAAGTAACTATAATAGGATTGAA
>CAZNER010000161.1:0-2823 GCA_964572065.1 uncultured Candidatus Saccharibacteria bacterium | reverse complement strand
TTTCTATTTATTTTCTAATTTTATATTTATTAATCATTTTCTGTTTGATTTTTTTTATATTCTTTTTATATGATATTTATAATATGGATTGTAGCAATCCACGTGTAACTACAAAAATTACTATCTTTAAGATTAAATAGGATAATAGAAGTGTGAATAAGGTATTCTCATTGAAAAACGAACTTTGAATGATAACAATAGCTCCAAGTATCCAGAATAACGAGCTTAGAAAGGAGGAAATAATAAAGGCAATTGCCGATGAATCGAATTTGGAAATAAAAATGTATACGATAATGAGCGTCCCAAAAATAAAGAAACCGTACTCCGAATTAGTAAGAATCGTAAGAGCTCCTAGTCCTCCTAGTAAAATGATAATACCCGCACGTAAAGTATTTGTATCTTGGGACCTCCGTAATACTTTCTTTTCTCCAACTTCGAATAGAAGGATCATAAGAACTAAGCCCATCCCCCTCCCCAGACACCCTGCTATAAACGAGATAAATGCAACCAAGATGAAATTATTGAATGTAAAGAATAGATTCATAGAGACAAGATCGACCGTAAGTAACCCTTGTGTTAAGGCCAACCAAAAGAAAATCAATACCGAAAGGAGATTATGAACAAAAAAGAAAATAACATTATCCCCTACTAATCTTCCCTTTTTATTAGTTACTTCTTCCGCTTGCATTTTTTTACCTCTATAATGTACTATGTTTGTCTATTTTACGTTTTGTTTTAGGAAATAAAAGATACATGATAATAATAAAGAAGAGAAAGAATGCCCCGAATAAAAAACTCGACATGTTAAAAGGAATTCCAAAAAACGTATCTAAATCTCCAAGCTCATTTAAAATGATTTGATATAATATGGACTCGAGAGAGAGCACCATCAGTCCAATGAACAGATATAATACTATTTTACGGTACTTTGCTTTCATCGTCTACCTCCTCGTTTTGTGGTTTTGAGATCCGATCCTCTTGAACAGGTGGTTTATAGGGCTCAAAATAGGTTTGATAGTGTGGTTGTAAGGCCTTACGGTATATTGATGAGTGGGCTTGATAAATACCATAGATAATAGCTGTTCCGGTAATCCCTAATAATACCCAAAAGAGCACACTTAAGACCCAAATGGGAGAATTGGGGTTATATTCTGCTTCAGTAGGAAATACTGTGGGAAAAGCAATCTGAGGAGTGATTAAGAAAATAACCACTACACAGATAAAAATCCCCATAAGAAAGATGGTTTTCAGGAGACGAATATATATTTGAGCATTTTTTAGCTTCTTCATTTTTAATTTCATTATTATTCATACCCTCGCTTTTTATAATAATGTGGTTTATATTCATAATATTCTGTTAAGAAAATGATAAAAAATATCGAGTATACAATACTCGTTAAGATAAAAAATAAAATAGGAATTTGTAAAATATACAATGTGAAATACACAATGATTTGCGGGAAAATTAAAAGAATCTCTATTCCCGTTACTTCATTAAAGATTTGGGGATATCTTAAATATAAGGTAATGTATCCCATTAGAAGCATAAAAAGGAAACTACTAAAGTATGCCATTATCCCTGCCTTATATATTCCCTTCTTTTCTACGTGCTCTGTAAGCATTATGCTTACAATAATAGATAACGTTAATATAACCAAATCCAAGCCAAGAATGATAAATAATAAGATAAAGTCTTGCTCGAAATAAACCATAATTAAATCGATAGTAAATTGAGCAAAAAGCACTTCCAAGATAATAAAAAATAAAATCGTCAGGATAACATTCAACACCGCAATTTTTATTAAGTCTCCAATTTTAATAGTATATCCCCTCTATCTATAATTCTACCATCCAGAATGTTTGATAAGCTACAATTACATTTAATATAAAATGAGCCACGATACAAGCAGTTAGATCCTCCCAATACCAATAGGCAAACCCCAAAATTAACCCACTAATAAAAACGATGAGCATATATTGGAGGTTCCCATAATAATTAATATGAATGGACATAAAGGCTAGTGCCGAAAGAACTAGCCCCGCAAGTTCTATCGGGGTAATACGAAGTAGTTTTGGCCCATGAGATGTATGCTTTGTAATCTTTCCAAGCTCGATGATAACGGAGAGGATTACCCCCCGAAAGAAAAGCTCCTCTGCGGGAGCAGCGAATACAATAGCAATTGCCATTTCCCCCGATCGTATCCTTAGAGGAATCTGCATGAGTACGATCTGTATTAATGCTAGAACACCAAAGATGAGGATCCCACGAGTAAGCGTTTTTGGCGTAATAGGGGTGAATCGTTTGGGGATGATACGAAATTGCTTTCCCTTGACTAGATCAACTAAATAAATTCCCGCAAAAGCAAATAATCCCTCTAGTGTTGCTCTGATCCCGAAGCGTCTATCGAACTCAGCTACATCTCCTAAATGTCGTAATCCAATAATAAATAAAACCAATGCCGAAAGATATCCCAGATAGAACGCAACTTTTGTAAAAGAACTTCTATTCCTTGGCCCTAATGATATAGCTTTTTCCTTCATGTTAATTCACTTCTCTCTATGATCGTATGTTAACTCTCCTTTTCTCTTGTTTCTAATATATTTCCTCTGCGGTTCTTGTTTTTGCTTAAACTTATTATTCCAATATACCAAGTTCAAATAGCCTACTACAAAAAAGATAAACACCCAAAACATTATCATCATATTATTAACGATAGGAGTAGGATCTACTGGGATTTCTGTTTCATAAAACCCAAAACTTACGGTTTTATTCTCAGGGAGAGGGGTCCATTCAGTTAGGTATTCACCATTCGCTACGCTCCA
>CAZNER010000160.1:0-2826 GCA_964572065.1 uncultured Candidatus Saccharibacteria bacterium | reverse complement strand
ACTTTTTTCTAATATCCTTTTTAATAATATTCTCAAACCTTCTTTTTGAAATATAATGATCAGCAAGTATCTTGCCATCATTGATTAGACAAAATGTACCATAAGGACATGGAGCATTCTGAGCTTGTTTTACAGTCTTCAACTCTTTGACTTTTAACTTTAATTTATTTTTCTTTGCAACGTCTGCCAATACTTCAATTGATCTTATTATCCACGGACATTGCTTTGAATAAACAATATGAAGTCCCTTGTACTTAGCAAGCTGCTTCTCCCAAATTTTGAACTTCGGTATTGGTCCCTTCTTTATAGATTTAACCATCAAATGATATAAAGGTTTAATTTCATCTATAGATTTAAATCCGTTTTTCTCAAAAACTCCTTTACCAGCCATAAAACCTCCTTCACTTGTAACAACTGCAACTCCCAACATTCCTTTTTTCTTTGCATCATCTATACATTCTTTGATAAGCAGTGATCCATTTCCTTTATTCTTAAATTTATTTGGAGAAACCCAGATACAATGTATGAACATATAACCTTTTGCATCAACTGGTCTCCATGCATTCTTGCCATCAGTGTATTCTATAAATGCATTTCCTTTTTTCTTATCTTCAATATAGATGACTTTAATGACCATTCCTTCTCTAAAACGGTTTTTCAACCACTTTAATTTTTCCAAATGAGCTTCGTGTTTTGGATTCAAAAAGCAAGGACATCCATATTTTTTGTAATTTTTGGAATTTAAGGTTACGACTTTCGGTTTCTTAGTCATAATAAAATATACTAAACGAACATGTTAAATCAATATCAATTCTTTTCTTTTTTTGTTAAAAACCAAGTAATTATTAGAATATTTCCTAAAACAATAAGAGGTATAGAAACTGCAAACAAAACAAACAAATGTTTCCAGGAACGGTAAAAAATTATACTACTAAAACCCATAAGAGTAATCAGAATTCCACCAACCAGTTCCCATTTAAATGCTATGTAAATCATCAAAAACAGAATTAACCACGGAAAAGCATTGGGGCTGTTCATTATTATTCCCTTTATTACCCCCTCTGACGAATCTGCACCAGATACTAATGAGAAAAGAAAGAGTAGAGAAGTGAGTACTAATAAAATTATCCTAGCAATGTTACGGATGCCTATTATAACCTTTGGAGAGATTTTCATAAAATTATTATATAAAGTAATTAACTAAGTTAATAATAACAAAAATTCGTAAATAGCACTATTTTATAATCCTCAGCATCTATCTATAACTAACCCTTGTTGGATCCGGTATCCTTCCACCTTGTAAAATGCGTCAGAGACCGCATTCTACATTCTGTTGCAATAGAGACATGATACATCTTCGTAGGTTCTCATATATACCTTATAAAAAAGTATTGGCATTTGAGGATGAAAGGATTGTATGAGAAGTTTGAGGAGTAGGGGAATGGTTAACTTTAAAACATTTAGAGAAGATTATTAAACTAAAGTAAATATTTAATTCCTCTTAACTCTTTAATAGTACTTCATAAACAATTTGTACTAATTTCTAGTAAGAAATATAATAAAATATCTAACTTCTTTCAAAACAATTATGAAACATAAAAATAAAACTGCAATTGTAACAGGAGCTACACGAGGTATTGGTAAAGCTATCGCAATAGCTCTAGCAGATCTTAACTATAACGTTGTTGGCGTTTACGAAAAAAGCAAAAATAAGGCAAAGCAGATTGAGAAGCAATATCCTAATATTAAATTATTAAAAGCTGATATCGGCAGTAAAGAAAAAATCCGCAGGGTTATCAATTATACTGCTGATAAATATGGAGCAATCGATATTCTTATAAATAACGCGGGCATAAATCTCTGGGGACCAATAAAAGATTATTCTCTTAAAGACTGGAATAGAATGCTCGATGTCAACTTAACATCAAAATTTCTCTTCTCAAAATATGCTATCCCATTTCTTGAAAAATCAGACAACGGCGTAATTATAAATATTTCCTCAAGAGCAGGGATAAATAAATTTGTATTTGCAGATTTTATAGCTTACTGTGTAAATAACGCAGGTATCAATAACTTTACAGTAGCATTAGCAAAAGAATTAAAACCTAAGGGAATAAGAGTAAATGCAGTAATTCCAACAGTAACTGATACAGATAGATTTAAAAAAGCATTTACAAAAGAGGAAAAGGAGGAAATTATAAAAGCAGGGAAGTTAGGAACTCCTGAAGAAGTAGCTGATTTGGTAATTAGTTTAATTAAGGATAAAACAAAAACTGGTGAAATATTGATAGATAAAAGAGTCTTTATAAAATCAGAAGCTTAAGAATTTCAATAATAATTGCTCTTCATCGACCTACACAAACAGCAACCCAATCCCTTCAGTTACTCCAACAATCTTCCTCAAATTCAACTTATTAAAACTTAGGTACTAACCTCCCAGTTCTTTTCATATACTCCTCATACTCCTTTCCAAACTCCTCAATCATCATTTCTTCTTCCTTTTTTACTCTTAGGAAATACAAAATTCCCCATACCAAAATTCCATAAATTAAAACAATCCAATTATCGAGTATTAAACCTTGGAAAATTATTAATATCCAGAAATGAGTATACATTGGATGTCTCACTTTTTTGTATGGACCATATTGAACCAATTTGTGCTTTTCCCTAATTTCTAAACCTGAAGACCAATTTTTACCCAAACTCTTATGACACCATATAAAAAAACCAAGATTCAGAAAGTAAACAATCAATGCTATCCATCTTACTACCTGATATAAATTGATAGTTGCAAAATCCAGCTTTGTACTAAAAACAACAAAAATA
>CAZNER010000159.1:0-2902 GCA_964572065.1 uncultured Candidatus Saccharibacteria bacterium | reverse complement strand
CGATCTCCTCTGCTAAATCGGTTGGGGGAATACGGTTCCTAATTACTCTTGAGAGCTTCGTTATCAGCTCCCCCAATTCTTCAAATACCATATTCAATTGTAGATCTTTACCCCAAAATTCCAATGCTTTCTGATATAATTCATTCATTTTTAGTTCTCTTTCTTTCAATCCTAATCTCCTTTTTTTTAATTTCTCTATTCTTTTTTTTAATAATAGATTCAAGTTGTTGACCGAGCAAAAGAAAGCTTTGCCCGTGCCAACATGAATCGCATAGCGAAAATGGGTTTCAGTATTTTGATGGCTAATCATGATCTGTAGGTTCCATCTCTTGTCTCAAAGCTTCTCTCCATGTTATAATATGAGTATGATGTAATACCCCCGCAACATAATTCTTATGGGCAGATAATCCCGCCAATTCTCTAGTGCAATGCCAATAATGATCCAAAAAGATTTTACCCATTTTCCTCAATGCTCGGTTGTGAATATGCCCTTTGGAAAGCTTGACGTCTGTTTCTTTATAGGGTTTGCCGTAATTCTTAAAAAGAATCCCATTAGGATATTGTTTATTATATTGTTTTTCTTTTTCACAATCATACGTCTTTCGGTAAAAAGCTTTATTTTGTTTGAGTAATGACATGCTAATATTCCATATTAGAGAACGTAGTTTGGGATTGAACGATATTCGCTCCCCTTTTTTTCTTTTTGGAGCCTTGCCATCCACTACATGCAGACCACAATAAGCCCATAACTTACTCACTGTCTCGAAATTAGAACAATCTCCTAATGTTTTTATTATCTTAGCAGATAATACAGGACCAATTCCTCTAACCTTCTTTAGAAAGTCTTGATATATATCTTCTTGCGAAACAAAATCTAACATTGCTCTCTTGTATTTATTCTCTAAATCCATACTTTCTTCCATTATATCTTTGCAACGCATAAGATATTTATACTCCGCCTTGGATATTTTCTTCTGAGCGTATGCTAACTCTAATCTCTCAAATAAGATTTTATCAGAGTATTTCTTCTTGTATTCTTTTGTCTCTTTCTTTATCTCAACGGTTGAAAATCCAATACCTTCACTTCTTTTCCGTATAATATCCCGGATTCGATTGGCAGAAGCAATTCTAATCCTCTGAAAATCGTCATACCCTTCCGTTATGATCCTCCCTAAAAGGGATATCCCCTCAGTTTCTATAGGCTCTTTTGTTTGGTTATTCACTTCTATTTTGGTTATTTTCTCCATTTTATTTTCATCTCCTTTTTTTTTTAATTTCTCTATTCTTTTTCTAATAGATTTAAGTTGTTGACCGAGCAAAAGAAAGCTTTGCCCGTGCCAACATGAATCGCATAATGAAATGGGGTTTCAGTAGTTTTATGGCTCGCATTTTCTTTCTGGGTTTCATCATGGCCATGGCTAAGCCCTTTCTTCATCCCTTACCCCTCAATCTCCTGTTTGGTTTTACTTTCTTTAGTTGGTATAAAATACAAGTGTGGGGTCTCTTTTGTGATATAATCCCCAAAACTCACAAGTTTTACATTTTTTATAAGAAGTGTTAGACAAGTTTAACCCCTCACAAATACTACAATTCGATGTTTACATTTAGGACATTCATAATACCAACCGTCTTTTGGACAGTCTAAGGCGGTCCCTGTTTTTACCATATCGACATCACATTGAGTACACCAGATCCTTATTGCTTTTTCATTATCTTCTTGATTAGAAAAATCCGTATAACCTTCATTATCAAGAGCCCAATCCGTTTCATAGTGAGGATTTGATTTGTTTTCAAATCCAAATCCATATGGAAGTTTTCTGTCGTCCATTTTTACTCCTCTTGTCTAATTTTTCTTTTGGATACATACTCTAATTTGTAATCTCCCTCAAATCCTAATTGCTCTCGTTTCAGATTAATCAGCATTTCCTTTAACCAAAATCGGTGACATAACTTAGGATCGAAGGTGGGACAATAACAAATTAGGCAATAGGTTTTTCTGAATCGTAAGTTTTTATAAAGTTCAATAAGAGACTCCTTAGCTCGAAGGTCCTTAATGAGATATTCTAAATATAATTGTTTTCCTAATTCGAAGTTTTCCCCTGCTCTTTTTCGCAATTCTGAAGGATTCCCCAAGGCTTTATACCGTATATATTCAATCCCATTTTCCTCTAACAGTTTCTTCATATTTTTTGGATAATAATATAATGGATAAATACTCCATGCTCGGATATCTACAACTACATTTATCTCTAACTTTTTGAGATTTTCAATGAAGGCTTCTGGTTTTACCCCCTTAAGATATGTTGTTTTTATTTTCTGTGTGAATTTTGCTAATTTCTTATAATTTTTATACATAATATTTAATTCTCCATATATTTCTCTAAGGTGATTTGATTATTCTCAATCATCTGGGGAACTTGTGAGATTTCATAATTTGTGATGATATATTCCTGTGATTCTCTCTGATGATTTGCATTAGTAGAATATCGAACCTTTACAGGAGTTATTATCCAACCAGTCCCCTTTAAGATATCGAGATATAACTCACATGATCCTCCAATTGAAAGCATAAAATTAAAGGGAGTCTCCAACATAAGCTCAATTAAATCATTATGGTATTCTGGTGTGAATAGATCTCCATAGTAATGCTCTGTTCCTGGATATGGAGGGTCTGCATATACGAAGACCTCTCTCGTGAGTCCTTTTCTTTTATGGTATGCATTATAGAACTTGCGATACACCTTTCTGAAGTCCAAACATTCAAATATAACATATTTTAACCGTTCGGGAAGATTTGGATTCAGTTCGGTCAAGATACCACAATCATTATTAGAGATTGGTCGTGTCGTTTTTCCCAGATTTGACTTAAAGGATCCCTCTAAGAGATATGATTGAAACTCTT
>CAZNER010000158.1:0-2939 GCA_964572065.1 uncultured Candidatus Saccharibacteria bacterium | reverse complement strand
TAGTATTTAATTAAATAGTTAGTATATTTAGATGGATTTGTTAGTCTGTTGTATAATTCTTTAATACGAGATGTAATATCAGATGGAAGGTTTTTTTGTTTTAAGATTTGGTCTATTTTTGCCGCTTCTACCACAAAAGATTTATTTATCATACTATTATTACTATTATAATTATATAAAGATGTTTTCATGATAATCTATAGATTTTCAATAATTCATATTAAGTATTAATTTGCTTTCTCATGGATAAAGACATTTTCTGTTTCCTTATATAAACATGAGCTTTTCTTACTAAATTCTTATTTATTATATCATAAATTTCTTCAATAGTAGTTTCTTCATATATATCATTTGAATTACTCGTTAATCCAACACTTCTATCATTAGATACTATTTTTATAGTAGCTATTTTATCAACTGATTTACTAAAATCTAATTGTAACCAAAGTATATCTTCTTCTACATTCGGCGGTTTAACAGATATAGTATAAACAGTAGGTTTTGATCCTGGTATATCAAGAGGCGTCATTTTAGTTTTTTCTTGTATAATGTCTTTAAAAAATTCTACAATAGATTTATAAACTTGGCCCGCTTCTAATGAATTTGGGTCTACTGTAAATTTCTTTCCGCCGACTTGGAATTCTAATTGATTGGTCTCAACTGGAGCAGTATTCTCTGGAATACCTTGTTGTTCTTGTTTGTAAGGTTCTTGACTTAATTTAATTAGCATAAAACACCTCTTATTATTTTTTTATATAACCTTTCTTAATTAATAATTTACCAATAGCTGCTTGTAATTGTTTAGTAGTTTGTTCCGGAAAGAAATTTGCTCTTATAATATTACACGCTTCAACTAAGCAATCAGATTTTAATTTATCAGTATTAGCACTTAAAATAGTAGCGGTATTTACAGCTTCTACAACATGAGATCCTGTAAAATCTTTAGATAACTTTATAATCTCATCTGTTACATCTGATCCAATATGTTTAAAATATAAACGTTTTAAATCGCCAGCTTCCGGTAACCCAACTTCGATTTTACGATCAAATCTACAAGGCCTATTAGCTAATGCTTCATCTAACATAGATAATTTATTTGTAGACGCTAATACTACTAATGGGCTTTGATTATTACGCATACCATCTAAATTGGTAAGTAAATCTCCTAGAATACCCCCGCTTGAAGCTACTACGTCTCTTGAAGTTCCTAACATATCAATATCTTCAAAAGCTAATACTGTAGGACCTAAATAATCCAATACATTAAATAACTTCTGTACCGAACTATAAGAAAAAGATTCTGCTGTGGCATAAATCCTACTTGTATTTTTACCTTCCAATTCTTTAAATACCGCTTTAACAATAGATGTTTTTCCGGTGCCTGGAGGGCCATACATCATAATACCTCTTTTAGATATACCGATATTTGATAGTTTTTTATCTCCCAAAAATGAAATAGTATTTAATCTTATATCAGCTTTAGTCTTATCATTTAAAATTACATCATCCCAATTAACACTTGGTACATCCGCGAAGGCTAAACGACCGCTATCAAAATATAAACATTTACCTTTATATTGATTTGCTTGTTTCATAGTATTTTCAAAAGTTTCAATCCAATTACTTGCGGCTTCTCTCGTAGGCATATAACAACATACAGTATAATCATCATCATATGGATCTATATGGGCAGTAACAATACTATTATTATATATAGCAGTAAGATGATTAATAGCGGGCATAGTTTTATTTACATCAATAGGTATATCTGTAAGACCAATGGGTGTATCATAAGCCTGATTTGCGGCAATTTTCGGCGGGTGTTGTTCTATATATTTAGTTATTGTATATTCAGCAATAGGCTTAAGTAATCCGCTAAATACTCTCTTTACAGCTGTTAAACCATTCGGATATCCAACTTTAGATGCTATTTTTTTCATAAATTTATTATTTATAATGGTATCTACTACATTAGCTTCTTTTTGAATAGAAGGTTTTAATTTCAATTTGGCAACTCTTGCTACTACCTCTGAATCCAAAATTAATTCTTGATGCTGCGCTTCTTCTTTATTGTTAAAATCTCCTACTATATTTTCAATTATATCATTATTATCCAATTCTGCAAAAGCGACAACCGCGGCTCTTTTCTTAACATTTTGTAAATTATCAGAATAAATATAAACAAAACTATCTGCCCATGGGTATTTTGCGTCTCTATCAAAATACAAAGACATTACTTGCTCTTCCGGATTAACCCACATAACTATTGCAGGTATAGTAACTGGTCCTTTGCCCATAGTTACAGTATAAAAAACTTCATCCCCTTTTTGAAAATCTGTAAATTCCATAAAACCTCCATTATATAATTTCTATATTAACAATATTTTTCGGCATCTTTTGTAATATACCAGAATAAGATAGTCCTTGACTACCTATTAAATCTGGATAATTATTATCCCATCTAATAGTAAATTTATGATCTGTTGAATAAATAACGGTACCTAATTCATATTTCGGAATATTTGCTTGCGCTAAATTATGTATTGTGGATACCCTATCTCCTAAATCTAATTTATCAAATACAGCAGTATCTAAAAAATTATTTACTCTATTATTAATTTCTGGTCTTTGTAGTGTAGTTATAGATTGATTTATGGGGGTTTCTATATTAGGTCTAGATAAAGCGATATCCCCCGTTTCCTCTATATCAACATAAGATGGATACTCTGCTTTCTTTCTCATATTTAAATTACTAGCTTCTACTTCTTTCTTATACTCATTTAAATAATCTCTATCAACAGTCTTATATAATTCTTCTTCTGATACTGGATTATTGGAACAATTAAAATTTCCTCCTACAGTCTGTGGACTGCCTTCAAGTGTTGTGAGTTGATTCTTTCTACAAATAAAATCTCCTCCTACAGTCTGTGGACTGCCTT
>CAZNER010000157.1:0-3009 GCA_964572065.1 uncultured Candidatus Saccharibacteria bacterium | reverse complement strand
TATAAACTCATCAAATTCTTCTATTTGATTTTTCATTAAATAATCCATAGAGTTGTTTTCTATAGAGTCTTTTATTTGATCAATTAGGTATAAATATGTATCGTAATAATTCTGTTGATAGTCTTTGTAAGTCTCTTCATCTGGGTATTGATTTGACAAGCCGTAATAAGTCTGTGCCGATTCCCCTTTAGAAGCTAAAGTATTATTTAATGGAGACACAATATCTAATATAATATACATTCCAGTAAATTTACTAAGAGATGTGTTTATCACAACATTCTTTCTAAACCCAAGATGAGAACATATACAGGATGGAGCATAGTAGAAAGATATAGCACTTTCTCCAATATTTAAATCTTGATATCCAAAGTGAAGTCTATCATTATATGCTAAAGGATCGAAGTTCTCATAATTATCTCTATCAAATTCTTGATAAATATCTACTTTTAAATCGTCCGTACCTGTGAATCCATCATAAACAGGACATACATCTCCTCCCTGGTAATCGCAGTCACTAGTTGCTCCAACTAGTTCTATATATTCATTATCACTAAAATATATCTCATAAGTGCTTCCTGTTGGATAACAGTATCCTCCTGTGTAGATATATCCTTCGACTTCTCCCCAGTATTTGGGATATTCGAATGACATATTAAATGTATCATAAGTTAGATGGGCTGAATACTTATCTACATCGGAGATTTCAGAAATTTCAATATTTATATAATTTACAGTTCCTTCTTCTGAATATTCAAAATTACCATCTTCAGTTTCATCATCTTCTTTTTCTTCGTCAGATTCACTTTCTTCCTCTTGCTGTTCGTTTGTTGTATCTTTATTTTTATTCTTAATATAAAAATAAGCTGCAATACTTGAGGCAACGCAGATTAATGTAATCATAAAAATACTAATTACAACAATAAGAAGTGTCTTAGATTTTTTCTTTTTACTGTTTTTAGATTGAATTTCTGGATTTTGTGTTTCTTTTTTATTAGACATAATAAGTAGATAAATGAAGTAATTTAGTGCCAATATAAATATAACAGAAATTTATAGATAAAGTAACAAGATAAGGGTAAAATAGGAGGTTTTTAGATATTAGTACAATTTATGCTATACTTAAATCTACATCATAAATAAAAGGAAAATTTGAATAATAAATATAATTAAATTATGATTTTAATTATTTAATCATATAAAATATATCCTTTCCCTCGCTGGGTATGAATTATATTTATCTTGATGCCGTTTTGATATAACTTTTCCCTTATTCTTTCAATCTTTTTCGTTATTGCATATAAGGAGTATTTTTCATTTACTTTATTTTTCCATAAGAGATCACCCATTTCTTCAAAAGTTAAAACAATATTCTTTTTTTTAATTAATGATTTGAGAATTGTTTTTTCGGAAGTTGTGAATGATTTAAAAATAGCTGCTTTATTGATTTCCGGCTTTATAGGATAACCCAATTTTTTAAAATTATTTTTGCTTTGTTTTACAAGTTCTCCTTTAAATTCACTGTTTAATGTTTTTATCATTGGTTTAGGCTTTTTTGTATAGTATTTATTATTAAAAATTTTAAATAAGTTGCTTGTTTCAATTGTGATTTTTTTCCATATACCCCTTTGATAAATCTCTTTATCATTTAAATTACTTTTATTGGAATAATTATACTTGCGAATCAGTGATTGAGTTATTAAATGAAAAATTTGATTATCAGTTCTTTCATATCTTGGTGAAATCCATATAACATTGTTTCTGAAATAATAGCTTCCTAATGTGCCGTGATAGTGGGGAGAAATTAAAATATTTTCTTTATTAGAAATATTAATGTGTTGTTTTATAAAGGATTTAAAACTGCTCCAGTTTTTATAAATTTTTTGTTTTGTAGTTAATAGCTGTTTTTTGTGAGTGTTATTTAATATATGTGTGCTCTCATTAATTACTTTGGAGAATGAGCTGTGGTCATAATTTTTGAGATTTTTCTTTACAAAAGAAATGTTTGGAATAACTATAACTCTGTTACGAAATTTGGGGGGGAGATAATTGAGAATATAAAATCTGAGATCCTGATAGAATCCATTTTTTATATTATCTAAGCATTCTTCCAGTACTTTTGTATTTATACGGGAGTTTATTTCCCAATTAATGTTCATATTAAATGTCAAGATATTCTTGGTATATTGTTGCTATTATACCATAACTATAAGATATAAACTTAATAAGTTGTGGAATGTGTAGATAGTTTAGGACAATTTGGAAGGATTTTACAGAGAACAGAACCTACTGATATTTGTAATATGAGTCGTGGAGAAAAAGAAGCATTAGTTGGAAAGCTGCGAGGAAAGGAAGTAGTTATTATCCTTCATGAAGGACCAAATGTTCATGTTTATGCACCTTCAGCTTTTATGCCATATAATCCATTTTTAACTGGATGTATAGCAGGTATAGAAATTGAGGAAGATTTTTTAATAATTAAAATCAGAGGAGTTAAAAAATTCATATCTCATATTGGTGTAACATACAAAGCTGACATTATGGGTGATTTGGGTGGAGTAGGGAGTTATGATCCAGAGTCAGGAGTTTTAACTTTTCAATGTTGTTTATTAAATACTTATTTGGGTACGAGAAGGTTAAGAGGAAGTTGGTTACTTAGAAAAAACGTAGAATTAGTAAATAAATTTGGTGTAGTGATGTTGTTGCTTAGATTATAGCTATTATTAATTATTGTAATAAGAAAGTAAACAGGGACTTTTGTTATAAGCACAAAAACTTATAACTTCCGTCCCTCATGATAGGAATATTATAACAGATTATAGATATCATCTCCATTTGTCATTCAACGAATATTGTAATATACTCCAAATATATGATAGATGAGAGTATTAATTGAGTTTATAACAAAAGATAAAGTTATCCTAAATCTTCCCCGAGAGTACATAAGAAATTTCATTTATAGTTCTATAAAACAAAGTAAGTTTAGTGGGATGCATAATGCCCGAGCATATA
>CAZNER010000156.1:0-3120 GCA_964572065.1 uncultured Candidatus Saccharibacteria bacterium | reverse complement strand
AATACTGAAGTAATTAGATTCATCATAAAACAAATCTCGAAAATTCCAGTCTCTACTCTCATTCTTGATTTTATGAAAGATAGCTCTGACATAATTAAAGAACAATTAGAACAGGAGGAATAAATATGAGTAAAAGCAAAAAAAAGAAGGAAACTACTACATATTTATTTCATGAAATGTCTTCCTACCTTCCTTTATTGGAAGGTGAGGAATTTGACGCTCTAGTAGAAGATATTAGAGAATTTGGACAGATTGACGATGCAGTACTTTATGAAGGCAAAATTCTGGATGGGAGAAATCGTTATAGAGTAACTAAAATACTTGGAATTGAACTAAAAGTACGAGATTGGAAGCCATCAGAAGCTACAGGAATAACACCTTTACAATATGTTATCAGTACAAATATTATGCGAAGACATCTTAATCATGCTCAGAGGAGTGAGATAGGTCTATTATTACTTGAAGAGGAAGAGAAATTAGCGAAAGAAAGATCGGATAAAATGAGTATGATTAAGGGGAAACTTGCAAAAAAAGATATAACTGATGTAGAGAAAACTACTTTAGAGAAAAATTTAAATGAATTATCTAAAGGAAGAGCCACCCAAATCGTAGGAGATAAAATAAAAGTACATCACACTACCTTATCGCAAGCAAAAAAAATCAAGGAAATAGCTGAGAAAGAGCCTGAGATTGCTAAAGAATGGGAGAAAGCAAAGCGAGAAGAAGTAGGTATTGAAACTGTGTACCAAAAGGCTAAAGCAGTTGAGGATGCAGAAACCTTACCGACAAAAGAACGCAAAAAAATACTCCAACAAATAAGAGAAGAGTCAATGTCTCCCAAACAACTTCGAGAAGAGATTAAAGAAGCCAAAGAAGAGCAAAGAAGAGTTGATATAGCGAAGAAAAGTGCTGAACTTCGAAAGAAGCACGAAGAGATGGAAGTACTTAAAAATCGTATCAACGAATACAAGACACAAATCGAGAAGTTTAAGAATGGAATTAAAAACTCAGAAGCGAACCTTAAAGTGCTAAGTGAGGAGATCACCGAAAAATATCCTCAATGGAAGGGGTTAGAACCTGTATTACTTTTAACCAAAATGAGTTTACATTATGATACATTGGATACTGAAATCTACAATGACCAATTGAATCAATTACGAGATAAATACTCTAAGTTAATGAAACCTTTAAGAGATAAGCTATATGCTTTAGAAGAGGAATATAAGACTCAGAAAGAAGAGATCATCGCAGAGAAAAAGGAACGACAAAATGATATCAGGGAACTTGAAAAATATGAAACTCGTTTGAATACAACCATCGAGAAAATAGAGCAAAATACATCCAATCTAGAAAAGACCAAAAAAGATTTGGAGGCTGTATTGAGGGAATATGACGAGAAGTACAAATAAAAAGGAACGCTTAAGCGATAAGAATCCAGCATGGTTCAATGAACGATGGGAAGCATTCGAGTTGTATTGGGAGAATAAAATCAACAAACAAGAGTTTCAAGTGCAAATTGAGGAGATCGATTTCAAATATAAACATCCTGAAGAATTTATGAAGCTTGATATTGAAAAAACTGAGAAAGAAATTGACGAATATAGAAAGGAATATGAGATTACAGGAAAAATAGACAATGAGAAAATTGAAGAAATGAAAGCTCTCATAGAAAAATATGGACAACTAAAAGAGGAGATAAAGAAATAATGAGTAAAGAATCGTTTGAGAAGAAGAGACGAGATGCGTTTTTGGAACGTATGAAGCGAATATACAATGGGATAGATGGGGATATGATCGAAAAGGATCATTATTCTACATTACTTGCTGAGAAGATCTATACGTTATTGCAATTTGAGGATTCCGAGACGGGCCAAGAGATTGTTAGAAAACTAAACCTATTAATTGAAAATAAATAAATTTTTTTATTTTTTTATAATTTTGCATTAATCTTGAATCATATCGATTGAGAAATGAGACAAAAACTTAAAAAAAAAAAAGGAATAATAATAATGAAAAAAACTAAGCTATTTGTTTTAGCCACAATTGTCTTTATTTCAATTTCTCCTTTTGCCATGTCAATACCAAACACAAACAAATCCTATGAACTACCTGCTTTAAGTTTTGTAGGAATAGGAGATGTTTCAATGGATTCTTATGATCAAATTTCTTTTCAAGTTAGTTCAGGTGGCGCTATTAATGTTTATATTATGACTGATATGCAATTTGAGACCCTAAAAAATTCAGGAGGGCTCACATGGGAGTATTTAATTAGGTTTAAAGATATAACCTATGTCTCTTATAAATATACTGTTGAATCTAGCGATGATTATTATGTGGTATTCTATAATAAAGGATTAATTTCTGTTTTTATTGAATATGATATCTCTTGGATTCCTTACAATCCCTACAATCCCGATAATCCTTCAGACATTCCTTATAATCCCTTTTTTGGACCTTTTTTATTTATCTTTCTTATCGTAATCATAATATCTGCTATTGGCATACCTCTTAGTGTTTATTTCCACAGAAAGAAAAAGAGAAATCTAAGTAAAAAAGAGCAAGAAATCAAAAACGAGTTATATTATAGTAGTCGTGGGGCTATTATAACTGATGGATCAAAATTCTGCCAAAATTGTGGGACTGTTATAACTGAAGGTTCAAAGTTCTGTAAAAATTGTGGCAAATTATTAAAATAACTTTTAAAACTTACTTTTTTTTTATTTTAAAATTTTATGCTTATCTTATGAATAAGGAGTGTCAAAATCATTACTAAAGAATAATTATCCTGTGAATAAAACATGTATAAAAAGGGAGTAAATCGGACTAAAAAATAATTACTAAATTTAACATCTCTCTTTCTAATTAATGACCTAATAACAGTATTTAATAATTAAAAATTTATTTTAAAAATAAAACCCTACAAAAAAGTAAAAATCATGCCACCTAAAAATTCAAATTTAAAAGATAATATTAGGACGTTTATAAGTAAAGAAGGAGAGCTCCTCAAAGAACCTTCTGATCCAACCGTTCAGTTTGTTTTCGTTTTTTCCTTTCCAAAAGGAAGGGACCCAAAAACGGGGAAGCCTACAAGACCTATATTCCAAATAATCAAACAGAAGA
>CAZNER010000155.1:0-3175 GCA_964572065.1 uncultured Candidatus Saccharibacteria bacterium | reverse complement strand
TTGATGATATTAAATCTATATTAGGGATGGTTAGTATAAAGAAAAGTAAAGAACAATACTAAAAAAGTAAAAATGTCTTTACAATTCTTTATCTAAATCCTCATCTGATTCAACTTGATTAAGATACTCAGAAAGTTCTTCTTGAGAGAAGTCATCTGCTTCAATTCCTGCTGTTCCATCCTTAAATTTATCTGGATAAAGTTTAGATAATTTAACAAGACTTCTCGCAACTCTATTAATTCTAGTATCCCTATGTCTTTTAAGTTTTTCATAGTCCATAGTAGTTAGAATTTCTTCAGTTAAATCCTTTAATGAATTGCCCCCTAAAAACTCACTTCTACTAACTGCCCACCCATAGTTTTCTACATCTCGACACATAAAGAGATTTAACCAAAGCATAGTTTCCTCATATTCTTCTCTTTTTTCTTTATTAGCTATTTCCTTTACATCTGCCTGAGCTATCTTATCAAAACAAATAGGACACAAAAAAACAAACTCTTGTCTCTCTTTTTTGTTAAGTAAACCTCTTATTACATATAACTCATCTAATTCTGTAACATCGCCACAATAAAAACAACAGTGTGCTTTTAATCTGGTTCTAGCAACTTCTTTTTTTAGACATTGTCTAATTACAGAACTTAAATTTGGAAGATACTTTTGAATCTCTTTCTTCAAATCTTCATCAATCCTAATATTCAAAGCTGTTTCTTTTACCATCTTGACCTCCTTTCATCTTTATTTGAAGATTTATTTGGATTGCATTTATTACAAACCCAGATATTATCAATTAACATACATAATACCCTCTTTTTGCAAACATCACATATTTTATCTTTTTTCATGTTTCTTATAGTAGGATGGTTTTTGACCCCATGCTCCTTGATTTTTAATTTTTTTATCACAGATATGACTGAAGTCTGAGACAGCTTCTCCACAGAATCTACAAGTAAATCCTTTTTGTTTCTGTAATTTATCTTGAAAATTTGTAAAATTTTTATCTTGACATAAAGGACAGATGTTTTCTGTTAATTGATTCCAGTCCCACATAGACCCACATTTTTTACATTTTGTTATCATTTTTTTGTTCTTCACTCATTTGTTTAATTGAATTATCATAATATTCTTTAGTTATTTGTCCAGATTCCAAATATTGTTTAAGGATTTCTTTTGCTTGGTGTTGTTCTTTAGGGTCTATCTTTTGACCTACATTAACTACATTAACTACATTAACTACATTATCTACACTTTTGGGTGTAGTTTGTGTTGTTTTTGTAGTTAATGTAGACTGTGTATGATTGTGTAGTTCTTTAACACTTTTTTGATATTCTTCTGGAATCGGATAACCTCTAGAAACAAGAGCCATCAAGATATTTTTTTTACTTAATTTATATGTAACTCCTTTTCCATCCCTGCTTTTTTTGAAAATGTTAAGATTGGAAATATGCCAACCAACAACTCTTTCAGCATTTTTTTCTCCGAAATTAATTCTTTGACCTAGATAAGGTACAATTTCATCTAAATGAAATGGTCTTTCTTCATCTGGAATCTTAGAATACTCTAAAAGTTCCTTTAAAATTAAATAAGTTCTATCGTTCTCAATACTTTCAAGTTGTGATTCTTCAATATTTGATTCAGCAAATTCTTTAATATTATTTTCTACACCAAAGAACTTAGACATAACTAATACAGGATTCCAAACATCCTCATCCCTATTTTTTAGGGGGGATGAATAATTATCATAAATATCTTTTATTTCCCCCCAATAGTCCATGATAAGATTATAACATAAATCTCTTAAATCTTGCCATATTTTATCATTAGTTTTTGGTTTTCTTTTTCCTTTATCTCCTGCTGTTTTACTCAATCTAATTGTAATACATCTACTTTGAGTTACAGGGTCTAATCCTGTAATGTTACAGATAATCTTAGGACAATAAACATCAAAATCCCTATTTACTTGTTTATCTCCTATCTTATCAACTCTTTTAACACTTGAACCCTTTTCAATACCTGCATTTAAAAGAAGGTCTGTGGATTTTTTTCTGTCTGTATCCATTCTTTCATATTCATCAATACATAATAATCCTTTTGTGTTTTCTATTGTTCTAAAAAATGATGCTTCAGAAATAGAACTTGCTTCTTGACCATTAAAACCAATTAACCTCAATATTTTCTTAAATTTAGATTTTCCAGATTCCCTCAAAGCATGAAAATATAAATATCCGAAGGTTTCAAACATTTCATAACAATAACTAGCTATAACCCAACAAGTAACAACATCATAAATCTTTTTATCTGAAACATCCATATAGTACTGGATTGTTTCTTTGATTTTATTATAAACATCTTCTCTAGTTATTTTTTTTGTTTTCCTAACCCATTTTTTAATAGAATTATTACTCCAGTAGTTTTTATTAACTTCCAGAGAATGTTTATAGTTTAATCCAAATTGTTTTATTTGATTTTCTCCAATCTCTAATTTTTCCCCTTTAGATTTAAGAATCCTTGAATTATTAATAAGAATGTCTTTATTCCCGTTCTTTGAGCAAATAATAATCCCTTCTTTTTCTTCACCCTTCATTGAAAACAATTTCCCAAAGTACCAGAAATCCTCATGCTCTCCTTGATTGATATTATCATATCTTATTTCAAGGTTGTTTAAGAAAGAATATTTCTCATCTTTTGTTATTTTAATGGAATCCTTAATCCCCTGTATTTCTACCTGTCCATCTTTGTTTATTTTTCCTCTTTTTTCAATATCTTCTAAAATCATTTTCGCCTCTTTTGTTAATGGAATTGTTTCACTCATTTTTTACTCCGAGTATTTTTAATTACAAAACAATATTCCTCTAATGAAATTGGTTTTCCCATTAAATTTAGTCCGATAATTTCCCAAGAAGGAAGTTTTAATGATAAAAGATAAATCTGTTGAAAACGGGTATGTTGAATATATTTGACCTCAAGGTTTAAGTAGTTTGGGAAATTAATTTGATTAGGCATTTAAACCACCTTGAGGATTATCCTCTTTTAGTTTGTCAGAACAAACCCCAGAACTAATCTGTTCTGGGTAAGGAGTTTTTTCTTTTGAGTCTTTTATTGAAATAAGTTTTACAGGAAGCCCATTATCTCCTTCTGCTATTGTTGTTTTAAGTAAATTTACAAATTCAAAGTTTTT
>CAZNER010000154.1:0-3242 GCA_964572065.1 uncultured Candidatus Saccharibacteria bacterium | reverse complement strand
TACTTCTTAACTTCGTTTTGCAGGTTATATAAATATTTAAGAAATTAAGTATTTTCTTAATTAATTATTCAAGTTTATTTTAGATAATTTACTAAAATTAATATATCAAATGAAAAACACTAGAATATGAGGTATAATTATATAAATGAAAAATCCAGAAACACCCCAAGAAGAAACTAAGATGTATCCAGTCTGCGAAACAAGAGAGCAGTTATTGGAATTAGATACTAAGTTAGCAGATGCGTTGATAGGGTTGTCTTCTATCAGGACTCGCACTATTACAATAAATGCTTTTTTTATAAAGGGAGATTCATTTTCACTAGATGATTTTAAAGAATCAGTATTAGAAAAAGTATCTAGTGATACTGCTAGAGATGTTTTTGTATCTGAATTTAATAATGCTCAGATAAGTTGCTATCGAGAACTTGATTCTGTTTTAGTCAGAATAGCAAATAATTCAGAAATTGATATGGAAGCCAAGATGAGTATTTTTAATTCTGTTAAAGCTCAAGCAGATAAATTATTTAGAGAGTATATAGTTAATAGTATCGATAATAATACTGTACCAGAAACATCTGTTCTTCCTGTTACTGTGCATTATGTGTTGAATCCTGAAGATACTAAAATAAAGTTAGATAATTTAAGAGCTCTTAAAGAACAGATAAAGGGAACTGTTAATCGGTGTAGAGAAGTATTACCGGAAGAATTAAGAGTAGTAGCTTGGAATAGATATATACCTCCCCACGGAGATGAAGATGTTCAAGACCATTTTACAGAATTGAAACAAGTGGTACAAGGCGATTTGGATAATGATACATTAATTATAGCTCAGATGCAGCTTCTTAGAATTTATAGAGAACGTATCAATCTGATGTTAGTTGATGTGATAAGGGAGGATTTAGTCTCTAGTGAACAGAGAGGGTTTTCAGAAGAAATAGTTTTAAGAATAGGTAATGAGTATAGTGCTGAAAGAAGAAGACGAACTAGAAGATTTGCAAATTTTAAATTTCAGCATTTTGGAGAAATGAGGGCATCAGTTATTCATAGCAGATTAGATGGACGTAATTTTGTTTCTGTAGATCCAAGGACTAGAGAATTTATTGCAAGTGGTGAATATGATATGGTTCCTGTAAGAATGACAGCAGAGCAGCTACCAGAAGAAACAAGAAATAAGTTAATTAAATTACAAGAATGTGCAGGTGAGCGTTATGGAAGTTCTGTTTACTCTAAAATTTTAAAAAGAATTCTTTATAGATTAGGAGTATTATCAAGTCCTGAAGTTGGGGCTGTTCAAATCCAAAGGTATGAGCAAAATAGTACTCCAGATGAAGGTATTAAAACCTATACGATACATGAAGAAGAAGGAAGAAGAGGTTTAGCGTTAAGTAATAGATATAGGCTTTTAATAATTCCGAGTAGTTTAGGATCAGATTTAGCTAAAATGTTATCAAGATTTAGTCACGAGATTGTACATATAATTCAGAGAATTTCACGGGATGATTCTCAATTAGCTGCAGTGAGGAGATTAACTGCTCTTGGTAGATCTGATATTTTAGCAGATGCTGGAGCAATAAAAATGGAGGCAACTGTTCTTTCGTTGTTTGGAAGAGAAAGAGCAGTAAATAGTTATCAATATAAGATGCTTGAAGCTTATATGCAAGGAGGTAATTTCTGGGATGTTTTTAATACTGTGTATAGAGAGATACAGCAACGAGAAAATAAGTTTGATAAACCAATGAAAAGAGAAAGACAAATAGGAGTTGTATATAAAGCAGTGATGAGATTATATTCAAATATGGGAGCACCTGCTGATAGGCTGAGACCAGAAGGCAGGTATCCAACTAATTATTCATATTTAAGATATTTCTTGCAAGCATTTCCTCCTTATAATGATGTTCCTTTTTATATAAGCGGTATTCCTTCTCATGAGCTGGCTAGTGGAATACATGAATTTATACCACCATTTCGAGATAAAGAAGGTAATATCGTTGATGAGGAACGATTAGCTACTATTATCATTGATTCAGCTTATGAGGTTTTATCTAAATAGAAATAAAAAATTACTTAAAAGTTTATTTTCTATAAATATTTTTCCTTAGGTATATAGTTTTAATTCATAATGATTATTTATACATAACTTATAGTATGTTATAATGAACTTATTATAGCAAAAAAATTCTATTAATATGGAAGAAGAAACAACAATTACACAAACCAATGAAAATAATCAATTAACTTCTAGAGTTATTAGTGCTCTTAAACATGGTGTTTTACTTTTAACAGGAAGTGCTATGACAGGAATAGGAAGTATATTGAATCTTAAAAGATCTATAGATATAAGAAGAATGGTGGAATGGCAGTTAATACTAGGAGAGTCTCCCAGTTCAATAAGAAGATTGATTAGTGAACAATTTTTTGAACCATGTATCATAGAAATAGGTAAGTATGGTATTCCTTTTCTAAATACTGAAGTGCTTTATAACCCTTCACTTCTTATTGAAATGGGTTGGAAATACAAAGGAGAAATGCTTATTGCTTTAGGAGCTACATTAATGGTAATTTCTTCTATATTAATCACTTTAGACTCGTATGATATTTTAAAGAGTGGAATAAGAAATACTTAATTTAGAGAGATAAAATGAAGTTTAAGAATATATGGAACCATCAGAGTCATTGTTCGCTCCAACTATAAGTTTTGAGAATATTCGAGTTGGTGATACAGCTTTTCTTGTTGAAGGTTACTTTTAAGAATTTACTATAGTAAAGGATGAACCACCAACGACTAATGGAGAAACTAAAAGGTCTTTAAGGATTGAGGGCAGGTTTGTTAGAAAAGTACTAATAGAAGGTCTTGATGAGGTGCGAATTGAATGTCTCGAATTACTTTCGGAGTCAGATATAGGAGGGACAATACATGATCCTTATTATGCAGCAACTGGTTGTTACGGCTTGCTAAATAGGTATACGCCAAAGTGTTTAACACCTATGTATGTAACTGTAGTTGCTAAGTAATTATGAAAATAATTTAATTTGTGTGTTACTTTTGAAGTATTCTTGTGTTATAAATAGTAATATGCAATGAAAATTAAACTTTAAAAAGAGAATAAAGTTATTATTAACAATAATTATTTCGATTGGAATAATTTCTATATTGGGTATTTTTTCATATATAAATTTCTACTCAAGTTTATTATTTATATTAAATGAATTTAATCCAGATTATCTAGAAATAGATAAATGTC
>CAZNER010000153.1:0-3299 GCA_964572065.1 uncultured Candidatus Saccharibacteria bacterium | reverse complement strand
AACATATTTTTAAATTATATTTATTTATTTGATTAATTAATAAATAAATCAATAATGCCATCCTATAGCACTAATTTAGTAACGGACACTTTACAAGTAAATGAAATTTTAACACCTGTTGAAACGAAAAACATTACATGCAATGGTGATATATCAGCCACGGATATTACTTCTACAGGCTCTATAAATTGGAATAGTTTCAACCCGCCTTTAGTCGTAGCAGGAACGCCCGGACTCAATCTTGTTTTAGGTACAGGAAACAATGCAGGACGACAAGATATCAATGATGTTAGTACTCTTACGTTTGAGAAGGACCCCGGCGACCCTCTTTCAGCAATCGTTGGTGACGCAACAAATACAACACACTGTTATCATTTAGATTTAAGTGATGCTTCTAACACGTTTCCAAGTAGTCTTGCTGGTGATTTAGACGCTACATTACAACTTGGTAATACAGCTAATAATCAAAGCATTACAGGTTTGGCTGGATTATCACTAAATGCTGGCGCGACGGTTCAAGGGACTTCCACAAATAAAGCCACAATTACAAACTGTGATTTTAGTAGCGCTAGTAACGTGTTTCCCCCAGGTTTAAATGAAGATATTGAAAATACACTTATAGCAGGAAACGACGCGAACGGACAGAGTATGGTTGGATTAAATGGTCTCGGGGCTGTTGGCGTTCAAGCTACTACTGTATCGGCCACTGTCGTTAATGCTAGTGCTATGAGCGTTAATAGTTCGGCTGACCCGCTCAGCGGTGAGTTAAATTTAAATGTAAGCGCCAATAACCAGGTTGCTAAAATAAGTTTTACTGGATTTACGAATTCTACGGATCAAGATACAGAAATTGAGGGTGATTCTACTTTAAAATCAGGGGGTGGTGTGAAATTAACTAAGTGTACATATTTAGACCTTACTTCAAGCACGAATAGGATACCGGATTCGGATGATGATTATGTTCAAGGTTTGTATTATGCTCCTTCGACTCAAATCACTGTTGATTTTGATGATGTGGACTGGACTGTATTCCATCCAAATGCTTATTGGACTTTTTCCACTGTTGACCCTACTCATACTAAATGGCTCGTAGATATGACGTTTTCCATACTTGAATATGGTTACGGCGACGTTATGTTAGGTTTAAAATGGCAAAAATTTGATGAGACGAATCCCGTTACTACTTATCCTGGAAGTGAGATGCTCTATGTCCCGGAAGAAAGTGCAACAGCTTTCAGAAGCGTACGCAAAGTAGGGCTATGCCACGTGCAATGGGTATTAAGCAATCTTCCAACGGATGGCACAGCATATAAATTTTGGCCTGCGTGTAGGACTAATTTAACTGATAATGGACGGATGATAATTGGAATGAGAGTTAATGGTGGTAACCCTGATGTTGCTAATGAACGAGGCTCTCCTGTCATAGTAACGATGAGACCATTACACCCAAGAATCAGAATTTATGAATTATAAATTTATTATATAAAGATTATGCCACGCTACATATTACAAAAATCAACTAGAAAGGATAAAAAATGGATGGTTATTAGTCCTGCTGATAAGGTAATTCACTTTGGAGCTGAAGGTTATCAGGATTTTACAGACCACGGAAATGAAAGGAGACAAGCCTCTTATTTAGCACGACACGAAAAGAATGAATTGTGGACTAAAGCGGGTATTGATACACCAGGCTTTTGGGCGAGATGGCTCCTTTGGAGCAAACCAAGCCTGAATGAGGCTATAAAATACGTAAATACAAAGTTTGATATCCATATTGTTAGGAAAAGAGAATAAGTAATTGTATATTTGTGGGTTAAATATACAATTTGAAAATTAATATACTTTAATTAAAACGGTTCTTGGTGCTCTACAAATGGGACAATTATTCTCACGGTCAAAAATATTCTTACTACAACCAATACAAAGACATTTATGACCACAATTAGAGACGATTACTGGCTTATTTCTTAAACATATACAACAGGTGTTATCATCATTAGCTTCTTCATCATTACCTATGGGGTGTTCTACTCGTGGTTCTACTCGTGGTTCTCTTTCACGACGTGGTTGTCTTTCACGACGTGGTTCTCTATAATGTGATGTATTACAAGATGTGGTTTTGATATGATGATATAACGATGATTTATTAAAACCACCCATATTACAATATCTACATTTGTATGACATCTTCTAAATTTCATTACAAAAGTTAGAACGAAAATTCAATTTTATTTTCATTTAATAAACTTTAATTGTATATTTTTGATAAATATTAAACCTCAATCACAAGAACAAAATAACTATACTTCTATAGTGAAGCGTGTTTAATTATCTGTTTTCCAATAATTTCAGTAAATATAGTTGGAATAGTATTACCAAGCATCTTCCATTGTTCATTGAGGTTTCCCACAAAATCATAATTGTAAAATCCCTGTAACTTTAATCCATCATCAATGGTCAACCTATATTCTTTATCATCTACCCAATAACCATCCCAATTATGTCTATCATCAATACGAGAATGTTTCCCACCACATCTTAGTGTATAAGCAACATCTTTTTTAAAGTTTTGTCCAAGATATTCACTAAGTGTAGTATTTTTCACATACTCACCAAGTTCAAAGAAATTATCCAAATCATTCACTTCAATATTTTTAAACCCAACTATAAATAATCTTTTTCTCATTTGTGGGATTCCATAATCACTACATTTTAAAACCTTATAAACGACAATATATCCTTCCTCTTCTAATTCTTCTTTAATTTTAGCAAAACTTTTACCTTTATCATGATTCAACAGAGCTTGGACATTTTCTAATATCACAATTTTTGGTATATTCGTTCTTACAAACCTCATTACCTGTGAGAACATAGTTCCTCTACTATCCTTAAACCCTTTATGATGTCCTGCTTGTGAGAATGGCTGACAAGGAAACCCAGCACATAATATATCGTATGGTTCAATACTAGATGGTTCAATATCACAAATATCACCTAAAACATCTATATTGTAATTTTTCTTATAAGTTTCTTTCGCTGGTCCATAAATATCAGAAGCCATAATACATTTAAATCCTAACTTTTGAAATGAATAATGAAACGACCCCATCCCACAAAATAAATCAATATATTTAACTTCTTTTCTTTGATTTTCCTGTGGTTCCATAACGTCTGTATTTACTTCTTCTTCATTCTTAATAATCAATTTTGTATTCAACTCTTTCAATTTTTCTTCAACTGCCTTATCTACAAGTGACTCAATTTTATCAGTATTATTTTCAAAAGGCGTTTTACGTCTA
>CAZNER010000152.1:0-3301 GCA_964572065.1 uncultured Candidatus Saccharibacteria bacterium | reverse complement strand
ACTATTACAGTTAATAGCGGAGGAACGATGGGCATAACAGGGTGCTCTGGTATATATATTAACGATAATGGTGGAACTATAAATGATTACGGTGTTGCTATACAAAATAACTTAATTAAGAATGATTCTGGTTATGTGAATGATTCTGTAAGTGCTATAAAAGTTCTTGCTGGAGATGGTAATCAAATAGATTTAAATACAACTGGAACTGCCTCACCAGTCACTATAAATAGTGTAACACTTGATGATGAGAGTGCATACCATATTAAAGCAAGAGTAGTTGCTAAAAAACAAGATGGTTCTGATAGAGCTTTATATACTTTTGAAGGACTATTTTATCGAGATGGTGGAGGGAATGCAACTCAAGAAGGTTCTACAACCACTATTTCTACAATAGAGTCTGCTGGTATGTCAGGTTGTGCTTGCGATTTCGCTGTTTCAGGAAGTCAAGTGTTTGTCCAAGTTACAGGACTTGATGCAACGAGTATTGATTGGAGAACACAAATAGAAATAGCAAAAGTTTAATATTGATATAAACTAAAAGACACTATCTCTTTAAAAGAGGTAGTGTCTTTTTTATAAAGGAAATAATAAATGGGTGCTAAGATTATTCATATTCAATATCCTATAATTACAGATATATCAACAGACCCTAATCCACAATTAGGAAATCATTTAGATGCAAATGGATATACTGTTGGATTTGATGAACAAACTATTTCGTATAATTCAGGAACTACAACAGTTAATTGGAATAATGGACAAAAAGCATCATTAACTTTTGGTGCAGGAAATATTACTACATTAGCTTTTACAAACCCACCTAAAGCTGGTAATTTTCTATTAAAAATAAAACAAGATTCGTTAGGTAGTAGAATAATTACTAATTGGGATTCTAAAATTAAATGGGCTAATGGTGGAATTCCTCCTACTTTATCAACTGCTCCTAATGCAATTGATATTCTAAGTTTCTATTTTGATGGAACAGATTATTTTGCAGTACCATCGTTAGATTTTCAATGAGAGGGTGAAAGATGGCTGATGTTTATATATGTGTTTACCCATCTGGATATACTCTTTCTTCTGCTGAACAATCTAAATATGGAATAAGTCATCGTTATACATCTTTAGCATCTGCTGTTTCAGGGGAGGCTCAGAATTGGGTAACTGCTGGTAATAAACCAATAATAGAAATATTAGAAGGAGATGAATCAAATAATTGGTCAGGAAGTCCTGATACATCTCCTGTTTCTTTTGGTTCTGCATGGGGATTAAGCTCAACTTATCCTTTAATAATTAAAACTCTTGGAACTGCACGAAGTCAAAATGGTCTATGGGATTCTAATGCTTATATATTAAGTGTATCTAACAATAATGGAATACTTTTTACTGACTATGGAACAACTGATAGATTACATATACATATGGATGGACTTCAAATTAAAGTTACAAGTACAATAGCATCAAAACGATGCTTATACGGAGATGGTTATATAGGAATTATTGAATTTAAAAATGGATATTTGTGGAATAACTCAAACATAGGAACTTGCCATGCTATGCTTTGTAGTTGTTTTGATGACAATGGTATTTTTAGAATATGGAACAGTATTCTTAGAACATATAATAATAATATAGGGCAAGCAATAGATACATACAATGATAATATTTATGTTTATAATTCTACTATTTTTAATACGTCAAGAGGATTAAATACAAGAAATAATGGTGTAACGGTTAAAAATTCTGCATTATTTTATATAGATGATATTAATGGAGTAGATACTAATGATATAGTAGGAACATATACAGCAGTAGATTATTGTGCTTCTGATAATGTTGTTGGTACAAATGCTATAAATATATCTCCAGGAGCAGATGAGCCGACTGAATGGGCTAAAGCAATTAAAGATTATACTAATGGAGATGTAACTATAAAAGATATATCATCTGTTTTATATGGAGCAGGAAATGATCTATCAAATGAATTTACAGACTTAACAGGAGATACAAACCCGCTGTCTAAGGATATGATAGGAAACGATAGAACACGATGGGATATTGGTGCAATAAATTATGAAACTCCTGCTATTATAGATAATGCTATGTTTTTTGGTTATAATTACTAATAAATAGAGAGGATATAATATTATGAAAAGATATAAACCTTTATTTGATCATTCTGAAATTGATGAATCTTGTAAACCAAGTAGTTATGTAAAAAATAAAAAGAAGAAAAAAGAAACTATTAAAGAAGCCAAATTACCTAATATAATTTCTTTATCTGAACTTATTGATAGATTGGATAGTGAAAATTTTTATTTAACAGATCATAGAGATAAGATAGTTGCTGAAAATATTGAAACTTTATTTTATAAAGGTCAATTGCCTGATTTAGTTATAAGTACAAAAAATCCTATATATTTTGAAGTTATTGAACCTGATGAATATAATAGACATAGGATATATGGATTTTAATTATGAATCGATATAAATCAATTTTTAATGAAGGAAAAAAAGATAATTTACTTAATAATGCAGAAGAATTTCTTAATAATGGAAATTATCATTCTGCTGTTAGATCAGTAGCTTTATCTATGGGAATCTATAGTGTACCTCATAAATACGATAAAGATATTTCAAGAGAAGTTCATAATCATATGCAAAGTGATAATAACATTAATAATTTTGCTTTTGTATCTAATATACAAAAAATTCTTCAAGACAAAAAAGATTTAATAAAAATGAAACCTAATGAAAAATTATATAAACAAGATGAATTAAACACAGAGATAGAAAAAGCTATTAAAATAAAAAATAAAGAATTTAATAAGGAACGAAAAGGATGGGAAGCTGAGAAATTAGCTTTGACTACTCCTGTTGTTGAAGAAGAACCTGTAATTGAGCAAGAGGAAGAACCCGAAGAGAAATCAAAAGAAGAACTCGAAGGAAAAAAAGTGAAAAAACAACCTGAAAAAAAATCAAATAAGAAAAAGGAGTCTAATATGAATAGATATAAACCGCTTTTTAAAGAAAACTATCAAGGATGGACAAATTGGGAAACTTGGAATGTTAATCTATGGATACTAAACGATGAATATAATTATAGACAAATGTTAAAGTTAAAACCTTTTGATAAAAGAAGTGCTGAAAAGTTTGTTAAAAATATATTTCCTGATGGAACTCCTGATATGGATTCTTTTAAACAATATTTAAAAGTTGATTGGAATGAAATAGCTGATTCGTTTAATGAAGAATAATAAAAATGATAGATATACTGAGAATGGCTGCCTTTTTAATA
>CAZNER010000151.1:0-3355 GCA_964572065.1 uncultured Candidatus Saccharibacteria bacterium | reverse complement strand
AAAAAGTAGCAAAAGTTCCAAAGTTACCATCCCAATATCGTGTAGGAAAAGCTGCATTGCCTGTATACCAATATGTACCATTATCTAAACCACCACAAGATGTTGCGACGTTTGGCGTTTCCTGATAACATTGTTCGGTTAAATCTTGTGATAAATTAACTGTTCCATTTATTATTAAATCACAACTAAAATTAGTCGAAGAATTAACAGAAAAATTAAAATTTATAGTTGGATTAATTGTATTATAATTATCAATAGGGTAAACATTAAATAATGTCATATTTCCAGAAGGTGCAGTATATTCTGAAGTTGTAATATTCACATACTCAACAAAACTTTTCCATCTTGCTGCAACTGCTATACAATCAATTTTATTAATAGTATAATTTGCACTATCTGTTGTAGTTAATATTGACCTGCTAGAATTCATTATATATATTGTTTTGTTTTGCCATTGTCCATATATTAAAAAGTCTGGAGTTTGTGTAAAATAACTATTATGATAATCTATTATACTTATTACTTGTGATAAATTAGATACATTAGATTGATATATTATTGACCTATTTTGTTGTGAGGATTTATGTCCAAAATTAATAAAACTAGCAAACCCATGAGTACCATTAGATATTTGGATACCTGTCCAGTCTGTGTCTGGCGAAGAACTTCCAACTTGTCCTGTTGGATAATTATTTAATATGATTTCCCATTCACTATTATTTAATTGCAAATCTGATGTTAAATTATGATACGCCCATTTCTCAGTACTGTCTGATGTTCCTACTTTTGCACTATCCCAAATTGCTTTGGGCTTTGATTGCCAATTTCTTGACATTACTTTGCAACCACCAGCAAACCAGTCATTATTAAAATCAGCTTCAACTGTAAAGTTATTATAATAAACTTCGTTTTCAAGAGCAAAAGAATTTATGCTAAGAGCTATGAAAAACATTAATGCCATTATAATAAAAAGTTTGCCTTTCATTGGATGAACTCACCTTTTTCTTTTTTGGCGTATAAAGCAATAGAGCCTACAATAAAAGTTAGTAATGCAACCCATTGAAGATTCTGACAGATGTAAACTGTTTTAGGGAAGTATAATAATGCTGATGTAAACACAGACTGGTCAAAGAACATTCGCATGAATACATTAAAAAATAAGCTTACAAATATAAAAAAGATACCACCTATTATTGAAACTACAAAAAAAACAGGACTTGCATTGATCTTGAACGATGTTAAGGCAACACCGATTATCATGATAAACAATAATACAACGAAAACATAATCAAACAATTGTAATGCCTTTTGATAAGCTGACATTGTTTCGCTTACATTACTTGAATAGAATCCTGTTGTGGCTAGTTCTGTGTCAACAGATAAAAATAGTACCATGCCAATAATAGTAGAAATCGCAAATGTTATTAAAACTATCAAGACAACTAAATAATTGTCAAGTGTTCCTCGTTTAGAACTTAATAAACTCATCATGCAATAGTTCCTCCTTGTTTATCTTACTTGCGATTATTCTTGTTATTAAAGCATCACTGGGTGGCTTCTTGCCTTGGATCAAATGTTTGGCTTTAATAAAATTGACAATCTCCTTAAATTCTCTGGAGATCACCATTGGTGTTGGATACGGCTTTACACATCTCTTTATTATCTTCTTTCTTGCCATTTTTCTCCCTGTTCTAGCTTTAATAATGTATCTCCTGGCGATGTGTCTGCAATATTGCCTTGTGCAATTAGTATAAAATATATTATGACAAGACCAAGAGATCCTAAAGCTATCAAGGTAACAATAAAATTAGTATAAAGTATTGATTCAAGCGAATTACCTACTTCATTGGCATATAATATAAAAGCAATAGTGATAACCTCAATCACGACCATTCCATAAGAAAAGATCTTTAATGCAAATGATTTAGTAATGTAAGCAATAGCAAAGAAGAATAATATTATCAATCCCATCCCGATTATTATACTTAGCATATTCAATTCACTTTTTTCTATTATAATTGATCCTGTGTCAATGAATGAACTTGAATTATATTGAAATGTGTATGTACCAAGGTTAGTCATATTAAATGTTGCATTACATTTAAACGGACTATATCTTGTCATCTGTTGTGAATATAAAAATGTTGAGGCATTGTTATAAACCACAACATTAATATTTTCACAATTGAATCCTGATGTATTAGTCAATAAAAGGTAACATGGTGATTCTTGTTGAGTTATGATTCCTTTGCATTCTTCTATGTCTGCTGTTACAATACTCAACAGCAATATCATCATTATGATATAAATTATTTGTTTCATTCTTCATTTTTTAGTTATTTTATATATTTTGAATATTAAACTATATTAAATCTTCTCTATTTTCAGCTTTTTTTCAACAGGTCAATATCTTTCTTTAACTGGTTGATTGTAACATTCTGTTGCTTTACTATTTCCCTTAACTCATAAAGTGCCTGTTCCAGAGTTGCTGTCTTTTCACCATATATATCTGTTCCATTTTACATCACCTTTTCATTTCTTTTAATATAATCAGCTAATTTTTTTTCTATAAATTGTTTATAAAGAACTACTTGATTACAATATGCACATCTTGTTATTCCTATCTTATCTATTGTTATACAGACCATTTTATTATGACATTTCTCGCAATCATGAATTTCGCTTAAATCTATAACTTGTTGTTCCATTTTCACACGACCTCTTTTCTTTGTAATATTCCTATAATACAATTATGTATTACTTCTATTTTTCAATCCCCATTTTCACTCTCTCACCTTACAATTATTTATTATGTTCTCCTTTAGGACTGCCGAAGGCAGAGTAATTTACCCCGACGTTCCTTTTATAATCATTTTTTAGTTATTTTATATATTTTGAATATTAAACTATATTAAATCTTCTCTATTTTCAGCTTTTTTTCAACAGGTCAATATCTTTCTTTAACTGGTTGATTGTAACATTCTGTTGCTTTACTATTTCCCTTAACTCATAAAGTGCCTGTTCCAGAGTTGCTGTTTTTTCACCAGCTGATGCTGTCCATATTTCCTTATCATTGACTATCAGCTTTTTTGCACCTATCAAAGCAGTATGATTAATGTTACCTCTGTCATCCAACATCTTGCTGGAATCCTTTAACTTGTCAAGAGCAGAACCTTCTGCCTTATCATAAACAGTTGTCCTGAATAAAACATCTTCTGCTGATATGTCATGTGTTACCATAACCAATGGTGGTGCTGTGCCGTTTACTGACTGGATAACATCAACACCATCATGCTGGTCATATAATGCTTGTCTTAATACATTAATCTCGTCACCCATATTAACACCTTCTTCT
>CAZNER010000150.1:0-3446 GCA_964572065.1 uncultured Candidatus Saccharibacteria bacterium | reverse complement strand
ATAACTGGAGCTAAAAGATATGGTATCATTGCATTAGGAGGAGCTGCAGGTGAAACATTAGTTGTTGATAATGAAAAGATTGGAACGTTTGGAGATCTTTTTGAATCAGGCCCTACTGAATTAGATAGAGATGTAAGAGCAACTGCTCAAGAGGATGCAGAAAGAAAATTATTAAATAGATTAAAGTTTGGATCAGAATCTGCACTGCTTGCACCTTTTGTATATGGAGGAGGTCAAGCGATTAAAGCATTAGCAACAAGAGGAAAAGAATTAGCATATAGTAACTCTATGATAGCAAGAGGACTAGATAGACTTGCATCAGCATTTAGATTTAGAGGAACTAAACCAGAAGAGATAGCAAAAGCAAAACAAGTTCAAACGGGAAGAACTATGCGAGATACTAACTTTTCTGAAGAAATGGTTGCAAGAATTGATAAACAAATAGATACAATATTTCCTGAATATAGAAAATTATTAAACACATCTAGTGTTGAAGAAAGAAAACAATTTTTAAAATTATTAGATGATACATTATTCGAAGGTGATTTAACTAAACCTTTAGATAGTAATTTAAAAAAACAAGTTATTAATACTGCAATAAAAAGAATAGGCGCAGATGAAGGTACTGTTGCAGCAAATAAAATATTAGATGTATTAGATAAAACAAGACAAGAGTTTAACTCATTATTAGAAATAACTGCAGCTGGACCGGGAGGTAAAGTAGATTTACCAACAGGAGTTACCAAAGATTTAAGAAAGATCATGGGGAATAGAGTTAAAAACTATATTGGTAATACATTTGAAATATTTGAAAATGCAGAAGCAGGTTTTTTTCAAAGATACAAACCAACTAGAGATGCAGTAGCAAATACAAAAGAACTATTTAAAAGATACGCTGCTAAAAATAATAATCCAATAACAGATTTAGAAGCAGAAGGTATGGTCAATGATATTATAAAACAAGTTAGAAAGATGGATCCATCTAAAGATACTTTACCTACGTTTCAGTTTCCTGATTTATCTAAATCAGCTAAAGATCCAATGAAATTTAAAACCTTTGCACAAACATTAGAAAAAAATTTACCAGGTGGTAAAAAAGATTTAAGAGTTATTGGTAAAGGTTCTAAAGTATTTAGAGAATTGTTTGGTGAAATAGAAGATGCAAGACACTCTATATTTGAAGGAATGAATAGATTATCGGTTATTGCAAGAAAGAATCAATTGTTTGATGAAATATTAGATGCTGATGATATTGCAAAAGCAAATGCAAAATCGGATACTCCGTTTGGTCAAAGAGGATTTTTTCATGATAGTCCATTATCTGCTAAAAGAGCATTTGGTCCTAATGCAGACATTGTAAAAATAGATGATTATGTTGAAGAATATTTTAAAGAAGGTGTATTAATAAATAGATTATCTGGAACTTACACTACGAGAGAGATTGCTGAAAGTTTTACAAATACATCTAAGATACAAGATTTTTTAAGAGGAGATACTGGTGGTCCATTAGGTAAAACTTTTTCTGCTGCGTATCGTAATTTAATTTTAACACCTAAAGCCGGTGCACAATATGCAAAAACAATTTTATCTATACCAACACACATAAGAAACTTTTTAAGTTCTGCAGGTTTTTCAATTGGTAATGGAGTTATATTAAATGATCCTAGAATATTTGCACAAGCAATGAAAAATGCTTTTGGTACAGTTCAAGTTGGTGGAGTTAGACAACCTTTAGCTATGGAAAAATATAGAGAATATTTAGAATTAGGAATTACAAATACCAATGTCCGATATGGTGATCTTAGAAATCTAATGAAAGATATTAGATTTGGTGAAGGTAATATTGCAACGGACAGTGTTTTAAAACCTATGTTAAATACTTTGGGTAAACAAACATCAAGAGGTATTAAAAAAGGTGCGAAGTTTATGCAAGATTTATATGTTGCTGAAGATGATATTTGGAAAATAATAAACTATGAAACACAATTAATAACTAGAGGTCAGAAATATGCTAAGGCAGGTATTAAAAAATCTCAACAAGAATTAAAAGAAGAAGTAGCACAGATAGTACAAGATACGGTACCGAATTATGCAAAAGTGGGTGAGTTTGTAAGAACGATGCGTGCATCACCTTTAGGTAACTTCATGTCCTGGTCTTCAGAAGTATTTAGAACAGGTGGTGGTATCTTTAGACAAATCATGAAAGATCTTAGAGATCCTATTACCGGTAAAATAAATCCAATTACTAGTACTAATCCTATGAAAGGAGAAGGTATGAAACGATTGATAGGTATTACTGCAGCTACAGCTGCTATACCTTATGGAATTATTAAAGGTTCACAAGCAATCTTTGGTGTAAGCAATGAAGAAGCAGATGCAGCTAGAGATTTCGTTGCTCCATGGTCTAAAAATTCACAGTTAATATTTACAAGAGATCCAGATACTGATGAAATATATTACACCGATTGGTCTAAAAACAATGTATACGATACATTAACAAGACCTTTTCAATCTGTACTAACTAATATTCAACAAGGTATTGAAGATGAAGAAATATTATTAAAAGGATTCATGGAAGGTATTGCAAAAGCAGCAGGTGAAACTGCATCACCATTTATATCTGAATCTATTTTTACAGAAGCATTTGCAGACATTATGCTTAGAGGTGGTAGAACAAGGGAAGGTCAAGAACTTTATAATGAAAACACACCTCCAGGTGAAAGAATAAGAATTACCTTAGAACATTTAATTAAAACATTAAAACCAACTACAGCTCCATTTGAAAGAACTATAAAAGCTATTAAAGGTGAGCCTGGTAAAGGACCAACAGTATATGAAGTACCTTATGAACTTGCGGGTATCTTTGGTTTTAGATTAGAAAAAGTTGACCCTAAAAAAGCTCTTGGTTTTTATTTATATGATTTAAGAACAGGTGAATCTGATGCTACTAAACTATTTACTGGTGGTAAGTATGGTGTGTTATCTGGAGAACCAAAAACGCCTAAAGATGTTATTGAAAGATATTTTGTTGCTAACAAAACATTATTTGATGTTAGAAAAAAGATGTTAGGTCATATTAGAAATGCAATGAAGTTAGGTATCAGTCCTACACAATTAGAAGAAATATTTGAAAAAAGAGGTATACCAAAATCTAAACTTGATGAATTATTATCAGGTCAATTTAAACCTTTCTTTCCTTCAGAAAAAATTCAAGAACGATTTCAAGACATTGCAATAGAAGGTGGACAACCTAATCCATTCTTTGGCGCACAAGGATCTATGAGAGCTATTGAAGGTGCATTGAAAGGACAAAACTTATACCAAGACTTTCAATTAGATTTACAAAACTTTTTACCGGATACAGATCCACAAGGTCAATCTGCATTACCACCTACACCAATGCCTGCACAAGAAGTAGTACAGACAGCAGCGGTTCAGGCACCAGG
>CAZNER010000149.1:0-3454 GCA_964572065.1 uncultured Candidatus Saccharibacteria bacterium | reverse complement strand
ACTTTGGTGGAAGAAGAGGATTAACAATAAGAGAATTTGTTACATCTGAAAGATACACTGGTTTTACAAAAGCAGGCGTAAGAATTCCAGCAGCTGAATTCCCAAAGTTCAAAGAAATGATTAATTCAGTATCAGAAGAAGAAATGAAAGCTGAACCTGAACCTTCAGAAAGTTCTGGACCTATAAAAGAACAAGAAACTCTTTAAATAAGATGAAAAAAAGAAGTGTAATTACAATACTTATAGTTTTAGCATTAATTATTTTAATTTCTAATATTAATGCAGTAGATTACTCTGGGTTTGGAGAAAAAGAAGTTAATGTTCATTTATTTTATGGAAAGGGGTGTGGACATTGCGCCAATCTAATTAATTTTTTAGAAATTCAAGAAGAGAAAACATCAAATATAAAATTACATTTATATGAATCTTATTTTGATGAGAATAACAGAGAAATGTTTGAAAGATTTGCTTCTGCTTATAATACTGAAATAAAAGGGGTTCCAATGACTTTTATTGGAGAAGAAGCCATTGTAGGAGCTAATACTGACAAAGTTTTTAATGAAATTAAAAAATGCTCAATAGAAGGATGCGAAGATCCTTTGAAGAAAATAAATGGAGGAAATGGTTTTATAGAACATCTTACAATTCCCGCTGTTTTAGGCGCTGCTGCTATTGATGCAATCAATCCCTGTGCATTTGCAGTTTTAATTATTTTATTATCAACTATCTTAATAAATAAAAATAGAAGAAAAGCGCTCTTCTCAGGATTAGCTTTTACTTTAGCTATATTTATTTCATATTTTTTAATGGGTATTGGCTTATACTCTGCAATATCTGCTTCAGGTCTAACACACTGGTTTTATATTATTGTAGCAGGACTAGCAATTGTAATTGGGCTATTTAATTTAAAAGATTATTTTTGGTATGGAAGATGGTTTAAAATGGAAGTCCCTGAAAAATGGAGGCCCCGTATGAAACTATTCATTAAAAGTGTTACCTCTTCAGTCGGAGCTTTTTTTGTTGGTTTTATTGTATCCTTATTTCTACTACCTTGCACATCTGGCCCATATATTGTTATTTTGGGCTTATTAAGTAAAATTGCAACTAAAAATTATGCTTTATTATTATTGCTATTATACAACCTGATATTTATAATTCCTATGATTTTAATTACATTTGGGATTTATTTTGGAATAACTACTACTGAAAAAACAGAAGAATGGAGACAAAGAAGTTTGAAAAAACTTCATTTAATTGCTGGGATAATTATACTATTATTGGGAATTGGAATGATTATTGCGTTATTAATGGGATGGTTATGATTAATTAAATAAATCTTTAAAAAAGGATTGCCCTTAAAATATTTTATGAAAAGAGGTAATTTAATTATTGGGATTACAGGAACAATACGTTCTGGAAAAGGGACACTTGTTAATGCCCTTACAAACAAGGGTTTTCATCATTTTTCTTTTAGAAAATATTTAGAAGATTTAGGAGCTAGGAATAGAGATGAAATGGTAGAGTTAGCTAATAGATTAAGAAAAGAACACGGCCCAAGCTATATTGCAGAACAACTTTTTGCGCAAGCACAAAAAATCTCCATAGAACCTGGTTTCAAAGGAGCATCAATAATAGAAAGTCTTAGGACTCCAGGAGAAATTAAAGCATTAAGAGAAAAAGGAGAGTTCTATCTTATTGCAGTTGATGCACCTTTAAAAGAGAGATATGATAGAGCAGTAAAAGAAGGAAGTTCTACAGATAATATTACTTTTGAAGAATTTAAAGAACATGACCAAAGAGAGATGGCTTCTGATGACCCAACTAAACAAAATATAAGTGATTGTATGCAAGAAGCAGATTATCTTTTCTGGAATGATTATGAAACTAAAGAAAAGGCTGAAACAGAATTCACTTCAGGAAAATATGGATTCCTTAATCTATTTGGGAATAATAAAAGACGTCCAACATTTGATGAGGTATTCATGAGACAAGCAGTAGAATGGTCAAGTAGATCAACTTGTCTTAGCAGACACACAGGAGCAGTTATAGTAGATGAAGATAATACCTTAATTTCTCAAGGATATAATGGAGCTCCAAGAGGAGTTATGCATTGCGAAGATAGAGGGGGTTGTGAAAGAAGAAAAAGAAATATTCCTTCTGGAGAAAGATTAGAATTATGCTTTGCAGTCCACGCAGAAGCAAATGCAATACTAAATAGTAAACAACCAGTAGTTGGAGCAACAATGTATGCAACTAATCATCCTTGTAATGATTGTTCTAAAGTAATAATTCAAAAGGGAATTAAGAAAGTTATATATTTAGGGAATTATGTCTCTGAATTAGGAGAAATAATGTTAGAAGAAGCAGGAGTAGAAATGCAAAGATATAGGCAAGGAGTGCATCCCAAAGCTTTTCCTAGAATCTGGGACTAAATTTCTTTTAAAGTTAATTACCTGTGCTTCCAAAACAACCATTTCCTCTTTCTGTTTCAGACAGCTTTTTCATTTCTTTAAATTCAACATAAGGGTAAGGAAGAACCATTATTTGTACAATCCTATCTCCAACTTCATAAACATCTTCTCCAACTTTTTTAAATCTAATGATTAACTCTCCTCTATAACCCGAATCCAAAACCCCAACATGATTTGCTAAAATCAAATCTTTATTTGATAAACTACTTCTTGGAAAAATAAGACAAACATATCCATCTGGAATCTCAAAACTTAACCCAGTTCCATATTCAATAAACTTATCTCCTTCTCGTTTTGAAGTAGCATAAACATCCATTCCTGCGTCCCCTTCTTTACTATATTTAGGAATTTTTGCATTAGGATGTATTTTTTTTATTTTTATTTCCATTTTAATAACTAGGCATCATATTAGAATGTCCAAATTGAACAAGCATATCTATTTTTGGTTTTATTTTTTCTAAACCAACAGGAGTATCACAAGCTCCAAAACAACTTCCCATCCATATTAAAAATTCAGCTTTTGTCTTACTCTCTAAATAATCAACAACTGCAAGAGCATAAGGCTTAAGTCCATCTGGAAACTGAAGCAATACTAATTTATATTTATTTTTATTTATATTAGAAATTACTTTACTTAATTCTAAATCATATTTTTCATTTAAATCTTTAATATCATAATTCATCATTATACTTTGTAAAAATTAGGGTTTTTATTATTTTTGGGGAAACCGAGAATTAATTCTTTGTGTTAAATCTACATTTAACCCTCTTTTTTTCATTGCTTTTTCACACAATTCTCTATTCTCTTTTTCTTCGGCCCCATTAGGAGTTAAAGAATACTTATTGACTCTCATAGATAAGTCATTTAATTGCCTGTCACTATAATCAAAGTGAGTATATTTCACAAACTTTTTACCATAAATAACTTGATTATCATTTATCCCTGCTTTTCTTATTTGTAATCTAAATGCAAGATCAACAGGA
>CAZNER010000148.1:0-3554 GCA_964572065.1 uncultured Candidatus Saccharibacteria bacterium | reverse complement strand
TACCGACAGAAAAGGAAGCGAAACTATTTAGAGAGAACTTTATCGAGAAACCCGAATGTTCAATTTGTAGAATACCAATCAAAGCTCAATGCATTGAGCAAGAATTAGGTCTATGTAGGATTGATACAGTTAAAATTATATGCAAATCATGTGGTTTTCCCTATTCCTATAAATTATATCCGCCTGGAGATGATACTCAATTTACGGGGGTATATAAATGCTTTTCGTGTAAATATGAGTTTAGTTTAGACGAGAACCCCGACGAGCCTAAGAAAAAGGCATTATATAAATGTGGATTATGTAAAAAGGAGTGGGATATGATTGAGTATGTGAGATGTCCATATTGTTTTTCTAATCCTAAGAAACCCGCCGAGATTCCTGTACCTCGGTTCTATGATAAACCTACCTCATACGAACATGGATTCAAAGATGCTACAAAGGAGTTGATTGAGGACTTCATGAAAACATTTGATAATATTGAGAAGAGTTTTGATTTTCAATTAAAAAATGGTTCATGGAACGAAGATATAAAAAATAATACTGAAAGTGCGAAATATTGGAAAGGATTTAAATATGGGCTTCAAACATTCTGGGGGGATTTTATTTGTCCAGAAAAAGAGAAATGGGAGGCAAGACGTCAAGAATGACTATTGAGGATGAATTTGTGGATGTAATTGACATTCCAAAGAGTAGACCCTATAATCCAGAATTAATAGAAAGGTGTGTAAAAATGAATAAAAAGGGAAGCAAATCGGATATATCTGGTGATTATGAGGAATTAATATTAGAGGTATTACAAAAAAATAGTCCATGTATGGCCAAATCATTTTATAAAAAAATAGATATAACAGAAGGTCAGCTGTATTATCGATTGAAAAAATTACAGGAGCAAGGCCTAATTGAACATAAAAACAATAATTATTTTCTAGTCCAAGAAGAAAAATCCGATCAAAAAAACTCTCCTGGACCGATCATTATGTGTAAAAATCAATCCATTTGCAAATATTTCGATTCAAATACCTGCTATCCTGAGATCTGTAAGTATTTTAAAAAAGATAAAGAATAGGTGATAAGAATTGGCTAATAATAAAATGAAGAATTGTACAATCAATATTCCAAATCTCTACGATGAGATTATTCAGAAGTTAATTAAATTTAGGATAGTTCCAAGCCGATCTGAAGCAGTTAGAATGGCCATAACAGAGTTTCTTATTCGAGAAGAACAAAATCAAATTTTATTTAAATCTATTGTGGATTCACAGGGAGTGCATGACTCTCCCCGGTCCAAAACTACATCTACCATAAAATCGACACAAAAAGTAAAAAATGGAGAATAGAATGTCAGAATTAGAGAAATTACAAGCTGATTTTCACACCATAAAACAAATGATAAACGATAGGATTCAATCTGCAAATGACAAAAAATTACCTGGTATGATACGAGATGTTGCACTCACTTTTGGAGGCTATTCGGATCATGGAGGAGGAGTGTATCATCTTAGTGAAGAAGGGCTATCAATAAATTACTCTACCTATCACCAGAAATATATCAAGGTGAATTTAGGATATGAAACAAAAGATGTTTTTCGAGCTTCATTGTTACCAAATGACGTAGGAGATATTTCATTATACATACCTGGTTCTTGGGAAGAGAGAATAAAAACATTATACGAAGAAATCCCTGCGAAAAAGCAAACAGAAAAGACTCAAACTATTCAAAAAGAGATTAACCAAATAAAAGAAGAATGGCAATTGGAGGAGATATAAATGTCAGATTTCGAAGTAGCAATATATGATAAAGAACGTAAAAAGGACTTTCTGAAAGTATTTGGGACGGATATTATATCTATAAAGTCACCGATCCCAATTCGGATCAAGAACCCTTCAGGAGAAGAAAAATTAGCGTATTTCTTGGACTTGGATTCAATCACAAATGAGCAACGAGAGAGACTAATCCAACACATCTCAGAGCGATTTAACCAACCACTTGAGTTCGTCAAGGAAAATTTAGAATCAATGGGAGTCCCAATCCTAAAGGAACATTGCGGGCTAATCATACATAATCCCCAGAGGTGGTTCAATTGAAGATAATAACGATTAACTTACCAATACAATACCTTTCTGCAATCCAAACACTTATCGATTTAGATATATATCCTAATAGGAGTGAGGTAATACGTTTGGCTTTAGAGGATTTCTTAGAATCGGAGTTACAATTTGATACCATACTAAACCCTGAAAAATTTAAAAAACAAATAGAGGTAATAACCTCATGAAAATATGCACAGTCAACGTTCCTGAAAAGCATATAGAGGCTATAAGTAAGTTAGTTGGGGAGAATGGGTTATTCCCCAGTAGGTCTGAATTGATTAGGGTAGCAGTACGGGAATTTCTTTTAAGGGAATTGAAATCTACGGATAATAAACTCCGATTCAATTCGGGGGAATATCTTGATTTTGAGATAGAAACAGTAAAAGTTCCTGTAGAAAACCCAGATAATGATGATCATATTGTAACAGAAATGCGAAAATACGAAGACAAAAAGGAGAATGGTTTTGTACTTAAAACACGAGTGCTGGGTACAAAAGAGGAATGGGAACGTTCAAAACAATGTATTTCTGATCCAAAAGATATGATATTATCTACTAGAAAATAGGAGGAATAATCTTATGACAAAATACAATCTTGATTTTAGTGAATATAAGACCACGGAGGCTGTGGGAACCACCAAAGATAACAAAGCTAAGTTTATTCAAATCGAGACCGAAAGAGATGCGGCTATTCTAACCTTCACAAAAGAACAATGGTTTTTCATAACCAATATGCTTGTTGACGAACTCGATGAAAAAGAAAAAGAGGAACTAATCTCGAGAATTTTATAAGAGGAAAAAAACAATGGCAAACAATCTAAGTTTAGATAATATTTATGTGATCTGCGACGTCTGTCGCAAAAGATATTCATTTAATCAATTAGATCATGTGAATAATGCTCTAGAATGTCCTGAATGCGGAGACGATAGTTTTGGCAACATGATGATATGTACAGATATCTACAACGAGGTAATACGATAATGGTAAAAAAGAAGAAATTTAATGTGTGGATCGCAAGGGAATTTACAACTGTAGCTGAGGATGAGGATCAAGCCAATCTTAAGACACAACAATTTCTTAATATTCCAATCGAGGAGTTTAAGAAATTTAAAATTGAGACTGCAGAAATAGATCTTGATTTTGAGAAACTATGCGGTAGAAAATTATATGATGAGGTTGATTTTAGATAATGGCAACTGAGACAATCAAACAAGATGTAAAAATCATCAATATTTCCGATAAGAGCAAATATCTAGAAACAGAGGAGGAAATAGTTACCATTCGAACGGTGACGTTCAGAAATCAATCAAAAACCCTCACTATTACAATAACACAAGTATTAGATGAGCACGTTTTTGGAGAATTAAATCAAAAGACCGACATTAACCTTGAAGCTTCTTTGGTATTAAAATTAGGCGACCCCTTTCAGAAAAAAATAATGTAGAATTAAATCCATTTTTTTT
>CAZNER010000147.1:0-3594 GCA_964572065.1 uncultured Candidatus Saccharibacteria bacterium | reverse complement strand
TTTTTACTTTTTTATAATGTGACTTACTTAATGTACAAAGACCTACAGAATCATTTTCTTCTAGATATTTTTCATTGCCAACTCGAATATTTAAATCTTTCATAAGAATAAACATATTAGCAATTATATAATTTTTGCTGTACAACCCATTAAATTCAGAATATCTTTTAATTATATTTTCAAAAGTAGTAAAATTTATAGAACTTACTTTAGAGTATTTAGTTTCTTTTGAAAATTGAACCCATGCAGGATGATAAATATATTGTGTTCTTCCTTTTGCATCTTTTCCAGTAACTTGTATTTTTGAACTTGGATCTTTGGTAACCTTTATAGAATTCCAATTTGGAGGAATACGTAAATATTTTATTCTTTTTTGATCATCTTCAGAAAAACTTGATAAATTTTTAGTATCATTTAATTCATAATAATTATTCATTGTTGAATTATAAGTAATTTATAATAAATAAATTTAATTATTTTACATTTTTTAAACTGATTTAAGTGAATTATAGATTTATTGTATTAAGAAAGATTTAACAGTTATGGTTATCTCTAAGTATAATAGTAGAGAGATTGTGGCATTTATCAATTTTTTTAAGAATTTTAGTGGTGATTCATATAATTTACTTGGACGCTGGTGTCATAAAGGTGTTCCAAATTGTAATGAATCTGTAATTGATAAAAAAATTGATTTTGCATTACTTGATAATAGTTTGTGCACAAAAATCAGAGAATTAAATGTTTATGAAATAAAGAATGATAAATAAAAACTAGAAGTTTAACTAGAATTTAAATCTTGGTGGTATGTATGGTCTAGCAGGTTGTGCAACACAACGACCCATATAAGCATAATTACTGTACTTGCTTAGATTACCTAGATATCCTCTGTTACCGAATTTAGTAACTGTGCTTGGGGCGCTACCAGTTTCTATTTTAAGTGTTTCTGCTGGTTTTCTGTTTGCGACAACTTTGTAAATTATCCATAGAACTAGTAAAACACCTAATATTATACCAATTACAATTGCTGCATGAATAATCATTTTTAGTAAATCAGAACCTAATTGTAAGGTTTTACCACCGATATCAAGTGCTGCATCAATAGGTGTCATTGTTTGATAAGAATAATATGTCCATGCTCCACCATCAGTAGGCGGTGATCCATCTGGATTAGGACTACATACTTCATTACCTGCTGCAGTATTGTCAGCAGTAAATTTAGTCCACTTAGGTTCATCTCCTGAATTACATTTATCTGCTGCTCCACATTCACAACCGGACGTTGGAGTAACTTTATCTGTAAATTGACTACAGAAACATTGAGAGGGTAAATAAACAGATTTATTAGGATTTGTCGAATTTTTTGAATTACATGGATATATATTATTTTGAGTTGCACCACTACCTGAATATTGAATTTTTAAACACCCAGTGTGATTAGCACAATATTGTTCAAGTGTAACAAATGCAAATATACCTAATCCCAATACAGATAGCAAAGACATAATTTTATAAATCATTTCTAATCTAGTTTTAGTTTTAGGATTACCACCAACTTTACTTGGATCACCAGACATCGCATTATCTTTATCTCTTTGTTTATCCCAATCATCACCTAAATTTTTCAATAATCTATCAATATTTTTACTTGCTTCTTCAAATTTTGCTTTATCTTTAGGATTCCATTTAGTGCTTTTTGTGGGATCTGGATCGTAACTACTCTCTGAACTTTTTACAGCATCTTGCATATCTTTAACATGTCTTTGTAATTCATTATATTTTTCGCTTCCTAATCTATCTTTTAGTACTTTATCAAATTTTAATTTAGGACCTTGACCTAAAACTTTTCTTGTCCAATTAGTAAATGGAATATCAGGTTTTTTTCCACCTAATTTATATAAATATTCATTATATTTTTGTCTCATTGTGTCATGATCATATGCAGTTGATGGCAAATCTGTATCTAGACTTCTTTCTGGTCTATTCCATCCATTTCCATTCTCAGGTGATCCATCTGATTTTTGTCTATAATCTTTTCCTGGACCAGCGTCTCTTCCAGGACCAAGCGATTTACTTGATAAAAAATCTGCTGCTTCTGGTGGAATCCAGGGATTATCACCAGTTGAAATTTTTTTTAGTAAATTATTATAAGAATCCATAATTGTATTATCTCTAGTTGAAACTGCTTCTGCTTTTGCTCTTCTAAATCCTGCTGGATCATTCTTAAAATCACTAAATGCTTTATCAAGACTTCTTTTATATTCCCTTTCTGCATTATCTCTTTCGCTATTAAATTCATCTATTGCTTCACCATGATGTTCTCTTACTTCAGGAGGTAATTCCTCTGGCATTATTATATAATTATAATTTATAACTTTTTTATTTTATTTATTTTTTATTTACTATTAATGACCAAATATTTGAGTAAACATTAAAATATCTAAATAAGAATGTTAAAATTATTGTAAATATAAATACTCCAACCATAATCATTGTTGTTAGTTCTCTTTGTCTAAATTGATCATGAACTAATTTTGTTGCCCTTTTATATGCTATGCCATTATTTGCTAATTGAATATTTAAATCTCTAGCACTTTGTAATATACCTTGTCCTTTACTTAAAATACTTTTCCATTGATTTAAAGTATTTCTAAATGTTTCTTGTTGTTTATTAAAATCATCACATGACTGCTGCACAGATCCAGCACTGTTATTTTTAATTGCACCACCAACTCCACCAACTAACATACCTAACATCATAAAATCCATAATTAAGTATTAATTATAGTATATTAATAAAAATTTTTTTATTTAAATATTATTAATATAGAAATATGAGTAAAAATAACTTAAAAAGTAGTACTCCAACGGATCCAGCAACACAACCTCCACCTGGTATTTGCACTGATTCTTCTGCTTTTGCTGGAAATCTTTTTCAATCCATAGGTAATTCATTAATTGATTTAACAGGATTAGGTACATTATTTGATTCACAAACACCTTTATCAAAGTTGCAAGATGAAATACAACAAATTAAAGATGAAACACAACAAGTAATAAATAATAGCACTGCTATATTTGCTAGTACTCAAGAAAGTATAGATGAACAAATGATAGCAGGTATTAGTTTAGTAAATTCATCATTACAATCTTATATTGGTTGGCAGGATGAAATTATTAATGGTAGAATTGAATTAAATACTATATATATTGGAGGATCATTTATATTAATTTTAGTTACTATCTTTTTCTTACTTATAAGTAATGCATTCAACAAAAAGTAAATTTAATCTGCTAATAATGAAAAATGATTATTGTTAAGACTTGTACTCATTGCACTCGTTGTACTCGTTGTACTCGTTGTACTCATTGCACTCGTTGTACTTATTGTAAATCTTTCTGTTGTATTTCTATTTCTATTTCTTCTAGAACTGACGTTACTTTCGTTACTTGAATTACTTGAGTTACTTACGTTACTTGAGTTACTTGCGTTACTTGCGTTACTTTCTAAACTGGTATCACTGGCGTTACTAGAGTTACTACTTTCATTAAAGTCACCAAACATTAATTCATTATTAGAATTTCTTTGTGCATTTC
>CAZNER010000146.1:0-3597 GCA_964572065.1 uncultured Candidatus Saccharibacteria bacterium | reverse complement strand
AATTAGATTTAGAACCATATCACTTTCTCTCTCAAATGTTTGCTTATTCATTAAATCCATAAATTTTTTATTATTAATTTTTATCTTGGTATTCTGAATCTTTCTAGAAAAATTAAAGACACCATATATATCATCATTTTTAATATTATCTTTAAGATAGACTACTATCACTTTTGAATTGCCGACATTTATAACTTCTCCAAATGGATTTGACGGATTAAAAGCACTTTCACTCTTTCGAATACCTAATAACTTTTTAATTCCTTTCATTACCTTATACATATGATTTTTCTTATCAGTTAATTCCAATTTCAATTTATCAAAATCACATACCTCTCTATTAATTGTCCTATTTTCATCAAGACCATCCTCAGGTATATAATTTTCAGAACCAAAAAGACCATTAAAATAAAATGCTGGAATTCCTTTTATCATTAATCCAAGAGCAACTGTTAAAAGATATCTATCAACTTGCAAATTCATATCCTGCTTTGAATCAGGAGGATTTATCAAATTCCATGGAGTAGCACATATCTCATATACAATTTTCTTTCCTCCAGGAAGACTAGCAAAATTAGGCAAAGCTTTATGTTTATCTACTAAATGATTTACTAATTTATCAATCTGTTTTTCTCCTAAAAAGCCTCTTACAGGTTTTAACCCCAAGCCGTCATGGCTTCCAAGAATTGTTATAAATTGCCTGCCTTTTATCTTACCTAAAGTTTTTAACCATCTTTTGTATGGTTCAGTATTTTCAAAATGAAGCGAATATAAAACAAGAGGGAAATGGGCAAACTGATAAATCAAATCTGCTTCATTTTTGAAGTTACCCAGATAAGTTATACATTTATCCTGAGGCTCATTTACTTCGGCAATAGTTATTATTCCCGGACAAATACTTTTTAAAACTAACTGAAGAATTTGTATAATAATATGAGCTCCCTTTTCATGGAGCGAACTTGAATTCAGCTTTTTCCAAATATATCCTACTGCATCTAAGCGTATCAAACCACATCCCTTTTCAACATAGGATAACAATATCTTTATTACCTCCAATAATAATGTTGGATTTTTAAAATTTAAATCAACCTGCCTAGTTTCTTCTTTTCCTTCTTTATTCTTTGGTCTTGAAAATGTAGTCCAAACCCATCCCTGTCCAAGTATCTTAACATTTTTATCTATAATGTCTTTTCTTGTACCAAGTATAGCTTTTAATTTTTTTGTGTTACTATTTTCAAAAATAATATATTTGGTTAGAACTGGATTTGGACGTGGTCTTGCTAACTTTGAGAGAGATTTTTTACCAGGCTTATTCTTATCCGCAAATGAAATGACAAAGCTTTTATACTTTCTGTACTTTTCATACCTTTTATCTCTTTTAGATAAAACACTTTCAATCAAAGACTTCTGCACCAGAGGATTATCTATAGAAGCATGATTTGCAACGAAATCAAACATTAAATTAATTACACTCGCCAATCCTTTTATCTCCTTCCAAGTTCCATATCTTTTGTCTACTTTATAATAATCTTTCACAGAAAAACCCCTATCAGTATCCCATGGATAAAAGGGTAGTATATGAAGTGTATTAAAATACTCATCAATATTGAAATTCTGAATAAATTCTTTTAGTACTTTTAATGCAGGCTTCTGTTTATCTTTTGAAACAACAGAACTGGCATATGATATTAAAGCTATATCGCCAGAATCTATTTCAAATTTATCTTGATTATTATACTTCAATCTGTCCTTATAATTTTTAACAATATCATCAATACTTCTGATTATTCCTTCTATATCGCAATCGGGGTAAACCAATAATAGTTTCTTTTTTAACTCATTATACATGACAATTTACACTTATATAGCAATTTTATATCTACTTTGGAAATAATTCAACAATTTAAAAAACTTTCGGAAAGAGAACTCCGGTTCTTTTCTTATATTCAATGTATTTTTCGTTCTTTCTCCATTTCTTATCAGCTCTTTTTTCAAGTAATGGAACACCGCTAACAAAAAACAAAAGTAAAGATATATATACTGGACCAATTAAACCTAATATAACACTCACAGTATCTAAATAAGAAATAATAAAAAAATAAATACCATACCAAATCATTATTTCTCCAAGATAATTTGGATGCCTTGAATATTTCCACAATCCACTTTCTATCCACTTCTTCTTATTTTTTGGATTACTCTTAAAATTAAATTTTTGACTATCTGCAACTGCCTCTATAATTAATCCTAAAAGCCAGATTATCATTCCGAATACTGATATTAGAATAAAATTATTAGTTGTATTCTCAAAAAATAGTACACTCGGGATAAGAATTACCCAAACAGAAATTCCTTGCAAAATCCAAAAACTTAAAAACTTCCAGAAATAATCTCTTTTATCATCAAACCTTTTATCCCTACCAGTTTTTTGGATACGTATGAAAAGATAGACACCTAATCTTACTGCCCAAATAAAAATCATAATCACCAATATAACCGCGGGTAAGGTAATTTTGTTTAACATCATAGTAGAAATTGAGACAACAACAAAAGTCACTGCATAGGATATATCAGTTAACTTATCAGTTTTAAATTTGAAAGCTGGAATAAACATTAATAAATTTATTCCTAAGGAAATAGCTAAAGCTATCAATATATTTGACATAAGCAGTCAATAACAACTAAGTACCTCATATTACATTATAATCATCTATTTAACAACCATATCTGTTACTGATAAAATATGACTTATCATCTTGAATAAAAATGTTTAATATTAATGATTATCCAAAATCATTTGCTTCGATTAAGCCGAATGATTATAGACTTAAAGATTATTTGGATAAATCACCAAATGAATTAATAAAAATTGAAAATAAACTTTGGAAATTTATAAATAAGGAATTAAAGGAAAAGAAGCCTATAATCAGTTTTAAGAATTATAAATATTTATCTTCAGGTTGGGAATTCTCAGTGTTTTTAAAGAATCCAAAAACAGTTATAAAGATACCCTCAGGTGTCTTTTCAGAAGTTAATTCTCCAATTTATTTAAGGAATGTTGAATTTGCATATAAGAAAATTCTAGAATATTTCCCAAAAATGTTCGTTGCAAAAACTACATTTAAAAGAATAAATGGTATAAATACAATAACTCAATCTTACATTAAAGGAAAAGATAACTTTTTCATAGGCTATAATACAAAGAACAAAAAACTACTTTAAAAATGCAAAAAACTTCTCCAAAGCTCATTAAACATGCTACAGGAATACAAATCAATTCCAAATATTGAAACAATAAAGAAAAGGGGAGGGTATTATTTATATGATGTGATATTTCAAGAAAAAACTTTTATACCAAAACTTATCGATTTTACTGATTATTATGACGTATTAAATCTGTACCCAGAAAGAGAAAAAGCTGAAATTAAAGACAAGACAAAAAAGATAAAAGATTTTATAAATTGGATAGATTCAAAATTAGAATGATTGAATTAAATCTAAAACGTAATTAAAAATAGTATTATTCATATTTCATTTCATTTAAGTTGTCAATTATTTCTACTTTTATAAGCTATTAAAATATAGAGCTTGGAATTT
>CAZNER010000145.1:0-3603 GCA_964572065.1 uncultured Candidatus Saccharibacteria bacterium | reverse complement strand
ACTGTAACTTGGGGGATAAAATCTATTATTGCAGGTATTGGAGTTATGATAGCTAGAGGAACTAGTTTACAAAAAACATTCTTCTCAGAAGGAATTCTAGGATGGAAAGGTATGACTCTTAATGCAAGAAGATACTATAATACCGTTTTATCTGGAGTAAGAGCAAGCTCCTCATCTCAAGTATTAGGAGGTAGAGGCCCATTAGTTAACCCATCCAATGTAAGAGGGTCAGGTAAAGGAGTTATTTATACTTCATCAGGTATTCAATCTAAAAAATCTTTTGCTTCTGGTTTAAGAGCAGCATCAGGAGCTTCAATATTATCATCAACTCAATCAGGAGCAGGTATGATTTCTAAATCATTAGGGTGGCTACCAAGAATTGGAGGTATGTTTATGAGATTCTTACCAGTATTAGGTTGGGGTATGATTTTGTGGGAGATAGGAAGTACTTTAAAGGGAATCTTTAATAATACAAAGGAAAAACCAAAACCAGTTACACCAGATGCTGAATTAGCAAAATTCTTATCTATACACACTGCTGCAGTAGCTAAGGGTAGAATGAATAATAGCTTTGATGAGTTAGCTAGAATATTGAAGTTAAATGATGATAGAGTACAACTTGATCCTGCATTTGCTACTAACAAGAATCAAAACATTACTTTAAACTTATTTGGTAAACAAGCTTTATCAACTATGGTTGAAGATGAGAATGATAAAATTATTAATAGAGAACTACGTAATGATTTATAATTATGCCAACTATAACATTTGAACCAGAATATAAGCCTAATCCAAATGCTGATAAATTAACTCCACAAGATGCTAAAGATATAGGAGCTAATACTTTAGCTGGAGCAGTTAGATTAGCTACAGTAATTAACAAGATACAAGTTCAAGGGGGTATAAATTATTTTAAGAAAGTAAGAGGCCCTGAACCTGAATACCAAGAAAAACCCTTCGGTAGAATAGGTGTTATTGATTATACAACTGAGAGGAGAAAGGTAGAAGATAATATAAATAAAGCAATTGAATCTTATAAAAGTGAAGATAAGATTCAATTAGCTTTTTACAGACCATCTGATATAGATAATTCATTGAGTATAATAAGTTTGGACACTATACCTAGAGAAGTTCAATACACTCCTCAGAATAAAGTAATTGCTATGGCTTCACCAGGTAGAAATAACCCTTTCTATCATTATACAGGTTCTGAAGATACATTAGAATTTACTATTGATTGGTATTCCAACTCTTATAATAAATCTGATGTTATCATGAAATGTAGAGAAGTTGAAGCTATGTCTAAGAATGATAGTTATGATAAAACTCCTGCATTATTAAGAATAATTTGGGGTAAGCAAGATTTACTATTCAATGATACTTATTGGGTAATAGAGAAAGCTCCTTATAAACTACAGAATTTTAATAGAGCTTATAGAGATTGGGATAAAAATACGGGAGAGCTTGGAAAAGATTTATTTGCTACTGGATTACTCCCAGTACAAGCTTATCAACAATTAACTCTAAAGAAAGTAACACCAAATAACTCATCTTTCTATCAAAATATGTTTAGTAGTAATTTCGAATTTTCAAACTTAGAATTCTATAATCAAGAGAATCCGAATGGAATAAAAATAAATTAATATGGAAAGAATATACTCATCAAATAATAACTTATCATCAACTAAAGAATATGATGGTGAGACAATAAGAGAATTCAATTTTGATGTTGAGTTTATACCAACCAATGAGGATGATTGGTATACTGTTAAAGTCGATGATGACTTATTTAAAATTGCAAGAGAAAAATATAAAGATTCTTCTAAATGGGAATTAATTGCAAGAGCAAATAAAATTATAAATCCCTTCAGCTTAACAATAGGAAATATACTATTAATACCAAAAGAAAAATGAGAAATCAATTACAATCTCCACAAGTAATAATTTATGACTCTGCTAACCAATTATTGGCTGGCGGAGTTATTTCGTTGAATGGGATGAACCTTGAAACAGCTGTAACTAGTTTTAGGTTTAAGAATACTGATGAGGATGAGAATGAATGTACAATAAATATTGCTTTTAATGATAAGAAATATGCCTCACACCCGGGATTAAGAAAGGGTAGTAGAGTCATTTCTAAATTTGGATATATACCTAATTTAACCCGTAGTATTCAAATGGTTATCATTAATAAACATTATACTTATTCTTCAGAAGGTTACGTTTTAACTCTTACATTAACAGATGAAGCTGTATATAAAGATAAATATATAGATCAAGATGTATCTTCTCTATTTGATATCTTTAGATTAATAGTTGAGAATGGTTCTAAAGTATCTATGATAATTGATAATATTAGCATTGTAGACCCAAATCATTATGGTTTAGAATATAATACAGTAAACAGCAGTTGGAACGTTGTTGATTATAGAGATAAAGAAAGGAGTAAAAATAACAAACAGAACTTACAAGGTAATGATAATATTAAGAATTTTCAACCTGGTAAAGCTTTAAGAGAAAAACAGATATTCTTTATAGACAAGAATGAGGACGGTAGATTCAATTTCCCCACTTCAAAGAAATATGAAAATAAAGTTAATCCAGAAAACTTTTTTGATTATAATCCTTATAAATCAGAAAAAGCTATTGGAACAACTTCAGAATTAATGGCAAAGATATTATTAGATTCTAATATAGAACCTTATGTATTCAAACCACCAAATTATAGGAGAACTATTGAAGAACCAATTAGTTCTAAAGGTATTACTAAAGCTTTCATAGAAGACCTACAATTAGAGATAAATAATGGAGATCCCAACAAATTAGTTTACAATAAAGAAACAGGTAGTTTAACTTATGATGGTGACCCAAACTCTAAAATTCAAATATATAGTAGAAGATTAGGAGCTTATGCTACACTAAAAGAATTAGAAGAAATAAGAACTCTTAAAAATGATGATTTTAAAATAAAAAATAGAAGAGTTAACCAGAATGGTCTAGTAGTTTATACTCTATCAAGAACTGTTCAATTTGCAGGTAAAAGCGTATATAAAGAAACAACTAAACCCTTCTCTCCTACAGATTATGATTATGATACATTTGAAGAAGCTTTCTTAGCTATAATGTATAAGAAATTAATAGCTGATGCCGGAGCTAGTAGAGAAGATAAAGAAGTTAATATTGATAACCCAGAGAAATATGGTAATGGACTTCTTAAAAGAATACTATCATATATATTATTAGATGGTAGATTTACAGGAGATGTAAATACTAAAGCAATTGCTTTAGCTAAGAAAGTTATGAATAAAGTTTCAGATGAACCTCTAAAAATATCTACTGATGGTGATGTAGTAACTTTACATAATTCTGGTAATACTGATAAACCAAAAGCTATTTCAAGAGTACTAACATTTGAAGAAGATTTAGATTTTGGAAGAGAAATAATCAGTATAGATATTAACACTGATAATAAAGCTGCTAATATAAAGAAATTCAATATTTACCATGATGATGAAGAAGAAAAAATAAATAGTGAATTAGAAGGTAAAGAAGCTACAGTTGATGTAACAGAAACTGATGAAGATACCCCCTATGATTTTAATG
>CAZNER010000144.1:0-3628 GCA_964572065.1 uncultured Candidatus Saccharibacteria bacterium | reverse complement strand
TAATATTGGGGGATTTTATGGATTATAAACTTGAACTTTTTGGAAAAGGAAAAAAAGCAATTTCTACTTTAGAAAAAAGAACTACTAAGTTAATGGAAGAGCTTCAAAATACATTTCGATTATGTGATTATGACGCTGCAGGATGGAAAAAATTGATGCTTCATGATTTAAAATATCATAGATCATGGAATATTCTTTCAGATATTGGAGGTATTAGATCAAATTCTAAAAATCAAGATCTTATGTTAACTCAAGCAAGAAAATATTTAACTTCTGATCAATTACAAGAAGCATTTACTCTGGCTGTTAATTCTGCTTTATTACCAACTGAAGTGCATGCTCCAGGGCATTTACATGGACATACAATAATTTATGAAGAACTTATAAATACAAAATCACCCTTTTATGGATTATTAGATGATAAACTAAGAAAAAGATTGAATAACGGTCGATTTTGGGAAAATCTTCCTGAATTAACTTTTAATTTAAATTTTGGCGCAGCCTATAAACCAGTAGAAGATGTTTTGATAAATAATATATATGATCTTGATGTCAATTTTGCGCGAAAAGGACTTGATATTTTTTACAAAGCAAATCCATACGGATTAAAAATAATACTTTCCAGTGTTTTGCATGGGGGATTCATACCTGAAGATTTAACCGGATTACCTCTTACAGCAGTTGACAGATATGTTAATTTTATAAGAGTTATAGACTCTCAATTAAAAGATTTAAAAATACCTGAAGAAAGATTTGCTCCATTAGTTAATGCATATATTGATTTATTAAATCAAACAGATACTATTGGATGTCCTTTTTTTGATGATGTAAAACTAAGAAAACAAGACCTGCTAGTGAAAAAATACTCTAGAAAATAATTTTTCTCTTTTTATAAGTAAAATTTAAATACTCCCTATATATATTGCACTATAGGTGATAATTATGATAAAAAAGAGGGTTTTATTATTTAGCATATTAATGTTAATATTATTTCTATTTACTGCATGCGATAAAATGACAGCAGAACAAAGAAACGCATACGAATCGCTTTTGCAGCAGGCAGGAAGAGCTTCACAAGCACCACAAGAAGCAGAAGTCTTATATGAAAGATGCGATGATTCAGATGGAGGTAAAAATATACATGATTTTGGCACTACAACTACTTTTATGCAAGGAAAATATTTTACAAATAAAGACAAATGTTCTGGAAATATTCTTTATGAAGCACTTTGTAAAGCACATGAAACCCATTTTACAGAAGCAATAAATTGCGAACAATACAATATGATTTGCAAAAATGGAGCATGTGTAATAAATCCGGAAGTTATGGAACAACAGCAATGCTATGATTCTGATGAAGGAGTAAATATGTTAGAATATGGAATAACAACTGAAAAAATAAATGAAGAAATAATAACCAATGAAGACAAATGCATTGGAAATATCTTATATGAGAGAGTCTGCAAACAAGGAAAAACAGAAGCAGTAGAAAGGATTGATTGTACAGATTTTGGGTTAATATGCGTTAATGGCATATGTATTCGCGAACCAGAAGAAGATATTGAAGAAGAAGGAGAAGGAGAAGACGATGCTCCAGAAGATAATGCACCTTTAGGCGGAGGAGGACCTGTAATAATACCTGCTCCAGTTCCTGTTCCATTACCTGGACTGCCTCGACAGGCTTTACCTGCGGGTTCTGGTCCTTTGCCGGTTTTAGAACCTAATTGTATTGATACAGATGGGAATGATATTTCAGTTAAAGGAACTGCATCAGTAAATGCCAGAAGATATATTGATTCTTGTCAAGATCAAGAAACATTATTTGAGTATTATTGTACAGGAGGTAATTATATTAGTTCAACTAGAGGCGAAAGAGTAACAAGCCAATTGTTTGATTGTTCTTCACGAGGAATGGTTTGCAGGCAAGGAGCTTGTGTAATGCCTGATCCTCCTCGTTTTACTCCAATACCTCCACAATCTTCACAGGATTCAAGAGCAGGAACTGTATCAACAGTAGAAAGCCAAATTACAGTCAGATGCATAGACCTTGATAATGGAGTTGATACTGCCAGAGCAGCTAAAGCAGTAGTAGATTACAGAGATGGAACAACTAAACAATGGACTGATTCTTGTGATAATAATGAACCAAACTTATTACTAGAGCAGGCATGTGTAAATGGTCAAACCAGACAAGTTCATCATATAGATTGCGAAGAGCAAGGAAAAGTTTGCAAGCAAGGCGCTTGTGTAAATCCTGTTTCTTTTGAAGAAATAACCCCACAATATTCCTGCGTTGATAGTGATGGCGGTAGAAATAGTGCAGTAAAAGGAGAAGCAATTCAAAGAAGGCCTAATGAAGATGTTGGAGCTTTTAGAGATTACTGCAAAGATGAAAATATCTTAATGGAAGCAATTTGTGAAGGAAAAAGAGGAAAATTTATAGAAATTAGCTGTGAAGCAGAAGGTAAAAAATGTAATACTGGAAGATGTATAAAATTACTTTCAGTAACTAAAATAGAAACTCCTGGAATAACCCAACAATACCCAATACTAAAAGACATAAAAGTTAGAAAAATACTTTGAGGTGAATAATCATGGCAAAAAAGAAAAGAAAATCATTAGGAAAAATATCTGTACCAATTAGTGGACTAAATCCTTCAAAATTTGGACTAGCAATGGGAATACTTTTAGGATTAGCAATGCTGATAATAGGGATAACAGCAACCTATGCAGGATATGGAGTTGATATAGTTGCATTGTGCGGTTCTATGTACATAGGATATGACATGACACTAGTAGGCTCAATTGTTGGAGGAATCTGGGGATTTTTTGACGGCTTAATAGGAGGATTTATCTTTGCCTGGCTTTACAATAAATTACTATGAAGCCAAAACATTTTATTTTTATTATTATTTTAATGGTTTTTTTATTTTTGATTAGCGGATATTCTATAAGCAACATGGGTAGAGTAACATTTGACAAAGGATATTTTTCTTCTAAAAGACTTTTAACAGGACCTGTTCCTATTTCAGTTGGAAGTTCTATTTCTTCAAATCGTCTTATGACGCAATCAATACAATTAAGAAACAATATTTTAGATTATCTTCCTCATCCATATGATTACAGAGTAAGAGATTTAGACAGAGTAAAATTAATACAAGCAAGAATGAACATTCTTGAATCAACATTTGAGAAATACTATGCGCGCGGAAGTTCATTAAGCTGTGATGGTGATGAATTATTTGAACTGGACAGAGAAGCTTTGATTAATCTTGCAGAACTTGCATGCCTGACTGGAGTTACAGTTCCGCACGGATATGAGCCAAGAACTTTTACAGTAGAAGTAGAAGGAGAGCCATATACTGTAACAGAAGATAACAGCCCATGCAATTCATATTTAAAATATTTGGCTAGAGATGCGATAAGTGATTTAATTGAATCAGAGCGAATGATGATTATTGCAACTCTAAAATCTTCTCCATGTGAAGTTAACATGGATGAATTTGAATTAAGCATGAGTTTGGCAGAAGAAAACATAGAAAATCTTCAGATTGATAAAATAGCAGACAATTACCGCACAGCATATATTAAGTCATTAAGATGTTATTGTGATTGGTGATTAAACAGG
>CAZNER010000143.1:1471-3660 GCA_964572065.1 uncultured Candidatus Saccharibacteria bacterium | reverse complement strand
TTAGAGAAAACTTTTCATGGGAAGCGATAGGTAAGAAAATAATTACAGAATTGGAAAAGATATAATGCTAAAAGCTATAAAAGATATAAAAATTTTAGTCGTGGGAGATATTATGTTAGACCATTATGTGTGTGGTGAGGTCGAAAGAATATCTCCAGAAGCTCCTGTGCCTATATTAAGAGCAACCGAAGAATACTATGCGTTAGGTGGTTGTGGAAATGTCATTAGAAATTTAAAAAGTATAGGCGCTAGCGTCACATGTATAGCGGCTATCGGTAATGATTTGGCAGGAAAAAAGATTATGGATGAGTTAGATGAGCTTAATGTTGTATCTAACCTTATTGTTAGGGAAGAAATGACGACAAAGAAAACTAGATATATTGCTAATAATGGCCATACTCAAATGTTTAGAGTAGATCGGGAAGATGTGAAGTATGTCAAATTAAATTCCCTTAGGATAGAAGACGACCACGATGTTATAATAGTTTCTGATTATGATAAAGGAATGGTAACTTCTAGTTTAATGAGTTTCCTTAAAGAAATGAATATTCCGATAATTGTAGACCCCAAACCTGTAAATATGTGGTTGTACGATGATGTATTTATGATTACGCCTAATAAAAAAGAGTATGATGAAATTTGTATGTCAGATACACATCCGTTCGCGCGGGGAATAAGATATATTCTAAAAACTTTAGGGAAGGACGGAATGGAATTATTGGAAGACGAAGAAAAAGTATGTTCTGTGTCAGCCATTCCTGTTGATGTGTATAACGTAACAGGTGCTGGTGATACTGTTGTGGCTATGGTAAGTTTAAGTCTTGCCATGGGGTTGGAAGTTGAAGCTGCTGTTAAAGTAGCTAATAAATGTGCACAATATGTCGTCACTCAACCAGGAACTTCTGTGGTTCCTAAAAAAATGTTCAAAGGATTTGTGAGGAAATTTAATAAATGAAAAAATTAACTTTAAATGTAGGCTGTGGTGAAAGAACATATAAAAGATATCCGGTAGGATATGAATGTATTAACATGGACAACAGACCAGATCTTCCTGATGTAGATGTGGTTGGAGATGTTAGAAACATAGGGTTTCCGGACAATACTTTCGACTATCTTCTTGCTAGTGATATCATAGAGCATTTTACAATTAAAGAAACAAGAAAGCTTTTGATGGAATGGAAAAGAGTTTTGAAGCCAGATGGTATTATAGAAATAAGAACGCCAAATTTAAAGTTTCTAGCTGAAGCTTATGTGAAGGGTATGGTAGACATTAATCATCCTCATCCAGCCGATTTCTTTTCCTATCATGTATTTGGCGGTCAAGATTATCCTGGAAACTTTCATTATGTTCTTTTTGATAGAAGTTGGTTAGCAATGCTTTGTGAAAGTTGTGGTTTAAAGGAAGTTGAATATAAAGAAGTAGCTCAAAACTTTATTATGAAGGTAAGTAAAGAGGAAAAAACTGTGGTTAATACAAAAAAGGATAATATAATTTTAAGACCCGTTTATAATCGTCCGGAAATGTTTGCGTTGTCTTTACAGTATGAGAAGGAAGCAAGAGAATCTTATGGAAAAACAGATAATTTAACTACTTTGTTTCTAATTGAACATGGTACTCCTAAAAAAGTTTTGGAGTTGATTGAGGAATATCCATATAAAAAGAAATTAGAGTTCCGCCCAAGAAAATTTGGGTTGACAATGAGTATTTTAGAAGGCATGAAGCAGGCATTTGAAATGGCTAGATCATTCGTTATATATATAGAAGATGATATTCTCATTCATAAGACTTATTTCCATTATTTAAAGGCAGTATTTAAAATGAGTCTTGGTAAAATAAGTGTGATTTCTCCATATAATTTTGACGATAAAGGTGATGTTCATGATATAAGAAAAGCCCACCATTATGCTGCTTTAGCCCCATTGCTTACTAAAGAATTTTTTGATAAATATGTTAAACAACATGTTACTCCAGAATATTACGGAGGCGCGGGAAACGAAGGACATGATTTTGGATGTAGACATCATTATATATTAAAATTAAATGAGAAGTATAAAGAACATCATGGACCAAAGAGGTATAAGTATGGCGATGCCACACATAATGAGCAAGCTGGGTTGATGAATAGACTTGTAGATATTGCTATGATTGAGGAAGATATGCATGTTATTATGCCAAGCGTGAATCGCCA
>CAZNER010000143.1:0-1371 GCA_964572065.1 uncultured Candidatus Saccharibacteria bacterium | reverse complement strand
GGTATACAGAGAAGCAGCACCACATATACAACTAATTTAATTCATATGAATGGTAAAAATGTAGTGGTTTCTACTGATAATAAGCATACAGAGCCTAAAGATGCTGATGTTATTGAGCAGCGGTTGAGAAAACGTTTGGTTAATAACGAGGTTTATAAAACCAATAAAGTTCATCACGAAAGGTTGTCCAATTTAATAAAAGATTTGTTTGAATTAGATAGAAAAATGCATCCAGTAGTTGTTATAAAAAATCCATATAGCTGGTATCAATCTATTTCACGATGGCGTCTTTTAAATAAAGATTCTTTTCGTATGGAAGTTTGGTATGATAGATATAATAAGTTTTATAGAAGTTGGAAAAAATTATTGGAAAACCCAAGGAAACCTTACGGTAAAGGTATGGTTATTAGATATGAAGATTTATTAAGAAGTCCATCAGATTTTATTTATACATTGAGGGATAGATTTGGTGTGAGTTTGAAAGGTAAAATAAAAACAACAGATAGAATGGCTTCTGTTAATAGTAAATTTGAATCGGAGCCTAAGATTTTCACAGAGAAAAGAAAGCAGTTTTATTTACAAGATGGTGATTTTGGACTTTCTAATGAATTGATTAATAAAATAACAGAACTTATAGACTGGGAGCTAATGAAATTTTATGGGTACAAACCGAAATAAAAGAATATTATTCTGCACCGGTGAGGGTATTGGTAACACAATACAAACGATACCCGCAATAAGAACGTTAAAAGAAGTTCTTGGGTATAAGGTGGATATGTGGCATGCTTTTGGTGCTTTTCCAGTTCCAAAAATAATACCTTATGTTGATAAATGGTTTACTGGAAGAGAAATATTATTACTTGATACTTCTGGTTATGATGGGTTGGTTTCTACATTTTGGACACGTGATTATATTAACATAGGAGCGCTTTCTAGTTTAGAATTATTAAATGAGATAAAGCCTCTAAGAATGGATCGTTCAGAAGTAGATATTTACATGGATATAGCTAGGGATCTCGGCGCGCCGGAGAAAGATCTTATTTGGTACGGTAAATGTGGTTACAATAAAACTAAAGAAAAATATGACGTTGTTATAAGCGATGGATATAACAGAATGGGAAGCGCTAATTGGTCCATAAAACAATATCCTTATTATAAGGCGGTAGTTACCCTTCTTAAAGAAAAAAGTCTCAATATATGCGCTCTGGGAGGCCCTGGTGAGTATATTTCAGGTACTGTGGATAGAACAGGATTGGATTTACTAGATAGTTTAGGAATTATAAAGAATAGTAAAGTGGTTCTTTCAAACGATAGTGGATTATATCATGCGGCAAACGCACTTGAGGTTAAAAATTTAGTGATTTTCACAGC
>CAZNER010000142.1:0-3715 GCA_964572065.1 uncultured Candidatus Saccharibacteria bacterium | reverse complement strand
AGATAAAGGTAACATTGGTTTTAGCTACAAAATCGATGAAATAAAAGAAGAATTTTATTCTGAGCCTTATTGAATTATTTTTTATAATAAAATTTTCCCAAGAAAGGGCAAATGATTGAAAAGAATGCTCCCATACTAGATGCGAAGAAAATCTCAGTTAAAGGAATAATAACATTTCTAATGTATAATCCATGATTAGCAGGATCTAGCAGCCAGACTAATTTTATGTATTCTGTACCTATAATTAGTTGGAACAGAAAATAGAAAATAAAGGCTCCTAAACCTGCAAGAAGCCAACTAATTAAAGAGACTTTTATAAGATCTCGTCGTTTAAGAATAATAACAAATGATGATATTAATTGGGCAATACTTGATGTATAAATGGAATTTATTTTAAAAATAAAGGTAGCAATTATCCATGATGCCGTAATCACAAACATTACAATAAAATACTTCTTAGCAAGAGAACGATAGCATATAGCTTTTAATTTAACTTTTACATTAAAAATAAAAGGGTACATCAATACCATAATCAATGGTGCTGCAATTCCAAATAAAACATCTCCTAAAGTTACTCTGATACCTAGAATATTGAGATTAGTAATATCTGGAGGGAACCAATAGTCTCTGAAGTACATAAATTCACTAATAATTTCAAAAGGAAAAACAATTAATGAGATTATAGCCAACTTTCTTAAATCTTTTCGTAAAATTAATACAGGTAAAACAGCTAGAATTAGACTAATACTTCCGAGTGGATAAACTAATTTTGGATCAATTTGTAACATATTCATAATTACTAAAAAATAGTGAAAAGACTAGTCTTCCTCCCGTAGTCATAGATCCCCTTCTACGTTTCACTTCAGCGGACTAATTCGTCTATAGATTTTTCTTCTCTACTCTCGATAAATCTAAGTCACATTGAGCGAACTCTATTGGGTTCTAATCATTGACTTTCTATAGTTCGCTAATCTCACCTAGTGCTGAGCTTGCCGAAGAACGGCTTGCTGCAAGCGAGTCCTAAATATAATAAAGGACAAGTCGAACGGAGAGGGAGGGATTCCCTCCTACGGAGGACTAATTCGGGTAGGTTCGATCTACGCCAAAGCTTGATCTCACCAACTCCTCATTGAGCGAACCCTCCGGGTTCTCATATTATATCTCTATGCTTCGTCAATCTCAGGCACTTCGTGCTGAGCTTGCCGAAGCACGGAGAGACAGGGATTCGAACCCTGGATACGACTTAATCGCCGTATGACGGTTTAGCAAACCGTTGCAATCGACCACTCTGCCATCTCTCCTAATGTACTACTGTTTTATCACTTTCTCTAATTTTAAAACATCTCTTATCTGTTTCCTTAACAATCTCTTTCCCTCAGTTGTCTTTAGAAATTTCTCCCTCCTCATCGCATCACTCTTTAAATTATAACATTCATAATGAATTAATTTAATCGGTCTTCTATATTTTGTTGATTTAACCTTCCCAATCTTATGTTCTTCTATTCTACGTTTAAGATCCCTTGTAAAACCAGTATATAATTGTTTATTTGATAACTTTAAAATGTAAATATAATACATATTCTATATCAATTCATAAAAAGGGATTCGCCACATCATACGATATGGCGCCATATTTACTAATATGGCGAACCCTCGGTACAGTTTATTAACCGTACAACGGTTTAAAACCCCTGCCTGCCGTCAGGCAGGGTTCCTTTAAACCCATGATATGCACTCAGCTTGCCATGTATATTCCGCTTTACGGAATTTTACATGGACACCTCTCCTTAAAAAAACACATTTAATTTTACGACCTATTCTTTTTTTAAACCACTTCCGCCTTTGGCGGACTAATTCACCTTTCAAATTCTCTTCATTAACACTTGAGTATAACAAATTAACCTCTAATTCTCAATTGATAACAATTTAAAAATACAGATATCTTGCTACAATAATATACCTAATTCGTATATAATTTATTAATACAAATGAAAAAATATATATTCTTCTTCAAAAATTATATAAACACAATGATAGAATATCGTGCTAACCTTGTCGGCATTATTCTACTCGAATTTATATCATTAGGAGAAACTTTTGTTTTATGGATTGCTATTTTCCGCAATGAAAGCGAAATAAATGGTTTCACTCTCCAATCTACTCTTTTATACTATCTTTTAGTTCCACTTATTGGTTTTATAACTAAAGTTAATATATCCAAAGACAGATCACTTGAAATCAAAAATGGCAGCTTCTCAAATCATTTAGTGAAGCCTTATAATCTATGGTTAACCAGTTTTATCGAAACATGTGCAAGAAAAATTCAGACATTAATTCTAATAGTACCTTTATATTTAATTGTTTTAACGGTTTTTTCTCTAACTATAACTTCTCTTAATTTTAATGTCCGAAATATAATTTTAACAGTTGTGTTTTCAACTGGAGGTTTTCTTCTTAATTTCATAATTGATATTTTTATATCATGGCTCGCTTTTTGGGTTACCGACATTTGGTCATTTGAACACTTTAAATATATATTATTTGCTATATTTGGTGGATTAAGCTTTCCATTTGATTTGCTATCGGAAAATATCAGATGTATATTTGAAATCCTACCTTTTAAGTACTTCTATTATATTCCCATAAGCTATTTTCTCGGGAAAAGAAATATAAATTTGTTAGCAAATGATACTATTAGTATTTTAATTTGGAGCCTGATTTTTATTCTTCTTGCTTTCATATCCTGGAAGCAAGGTTTAAAAAAATACGAGTCATATGGTAATTAAAAAGATTAAAAAATATATAAAAATATATTTACTTCTTGTAAAGTACAGCCTTATAGAAATAACAACATACAGAGTTAGCTTCTTGGTAGAACTTGCAGTCGAGCTTGGATATCAGGGAGTAAGCATCCTCTTTCTAAACATTGTTTATAGTAATGTTCAAGAAATTGCAGGTTGGAACTTCTATGACATAATCTTTCTTGCTGGTATAGATATAATTACCGGTGAAATCCTTCTTGGAGCATTAAGTATTTTCAACCTTAGAACTCTTCCAGAAAAAATATCATCTGGTAGTTTTGATAACATTTTACTAAAACCATTGAATTGTCTTTTTCAAGCAAGCCTAGGACATCCATATGTAATGAGTTTTATTTCTACAATATCAGGTGTCTATCTTATATATTATGCATTAGCTAACTCAACTTTAACCCTGAATATATCTAATTTATCAATAATTTTATTTCTTCTTATCTGTGGTTTCATGATTGGATATGCTATTCTTGTCATAACAGCATCACTCTCATTTAGATTTATAAATACCTCTACATTTCCTACTATTGGAGAACGTATTCTTTTTTATAAATCAAATCCTCACAATATATATCATGGAACTCTAAAACTTATTTTCTTTTATATCTTTCCAGTAGTTTTTATTTCTTCAATACCTGCCAGTGCCGTCATAGATGGAATAAATATAAAATATATATTATCAAGCTTTTGTACAGCAGTTATATTCTTATTTTTAGCGATAAAATTTTGGAATAAGATGACAAAATACTATTCTTCTGCTAGTAGTTAAACTTTTTTCTTCTTAAATATTTTATTCTTCTTTCCAAATAATTTCAGGTTCTTCTTTCGTTTATGAATTTTTTTCTTAAAAATTAAAAACCAGATACCAAATATCACAAAAAGAATAATATTTAAAATTAAAA
>CAZNER010000141.1:0-3756 GCA_964572065.1 uncultured Candidatus Saccharibacteria bacterium | reverse complement strand
GTGCTGGGTGCGGCCCCAGACCTTGCCTTGTGTGTTCATGGGGGTTATATGCAGGAATTGCGGAAGGGTTTAGCTAAGCTTTGGAAAATCAATTTCGGGCACCGGTACTTTTAAAAATTCACATAATGGATTCCAGCCATCTCTAATGTTAAATACCAATAAACTTATTCCTTGATTTGAAAATACTGAAACGCATGAATTTATATAGGATTCAATATCAGGACCTTCATATTGTTTATATTGGAAAATACTGCTCCTCCATTCTTCATAAGGTCTGTATGTTACAATGTAAGTATGATTTGAATCTACGTCACTGAGATCCCTATAAAAGGAATTGTCGATCCTGTAAGAATCTGTAGGTTGGCGATTTCTAGTAGTTCCAATTATCTCGCAATGATGACTGCCCCTAAATCCTAGGATCTCTAACGCAGCTGAAAGCGATCTTGTTCCAGTTCTAGGAAGACCTATACCTATAATCATGAATGCAAATTTAAGTTCTCGATTTCATTAACCATGGCTTTATGTGAGAAGAGTGAATGGATTTAACGAGAAACATTTTCCTTTGGAAATTTTAAGTGAGTAAACTTAAATTCTGGTAAAAAGTCTACAATTTTCTTAGCTGGATCTTTTTCAATATCAAAAATTAGTAGTTTAGAAACATTATTACCACTAAAATACCGTTCTATTCTAGACTTATGGTAAAACCACTCATATTTACATAGTTGTAAAAATTGATCATTCGAAGAAATAGAATAATACTCTCTATATGTTTTATTACCCAATGCTTCTATTGGATGTACACCTCCAGCATATCTACCATTTAGACGACTATTTAACCATTTCTTTAGAGGTCTGACATTATAGATAAATTTTGAATTTGGATAAAGATGATCTAATAAAGAGAATTCATTACGGACAAATTCACTATCAGTGAATACAGTGTAGTCTTCAAGACCTTTAAATGGATGAATTCCAGCTTTAAGATTGGAATAAAAGATAGAGTCTTGCTTCTTTTTCCAGCTTATTGATGGTATTCCATTTATTGAAAAAAATTTTGCAATAGAAGTAGTGCCACATTTAGGAAACCCGATTTGAAATACTTTCATTCTATTATCTTACAATCTTTAAAAACTGTAAATTTTGTTAAATCTCTATAACCATTTGCTTCTTCTGCATCTGAATTATGTAATGGGTAGTTTTGCATAAGAGCAAGGCCGTGTGCTGCTTGTTGAGGAGTCATATACATATTCCACCCTAACATATCAATATCATCTTCTTTATAAAATTTTTCACTTCTGCCTTCATATCTAGCTTTTTTAAACCATTCAACTGCATCTATGTTATCACAAAGTATCATACCGCCCTTTGAAATACCGAGCTGTTTCTTTATATGAAATGAAAGGCACATATAAGACCCATTAATGTACATATTGCTAGTAAGCCTCTTTGCTGCATCATAGATAGGATATGGCTTCAATTGATAAATTCCTCTCCATTGATTTACATCTGGCCTTGTATCAAATATAACTTTACCGCCGGCATGCATGATTGATTGTGGAACTGAAAGATATGTTTCTGATGGAATCGTAACTTCATCGACATTAAGGTATTTACATACTAAAAATAATGCATTTGTACAGCTATCCACTGAAACTGCATAAGGAGATCCAGTATACTCTGCTACTGTTTCCTCGAACATCTTGACTATTTGGTAAGGGTTGGTTTTTTTCATCTTAGTAATTTGTAAAAATAATGCTCAACTTTAGATAAACGACGGTTGCTTTTAATGTGATTATTGACTATTTTATAGTTAGACATTTGAGTTCGATTAATAACTTCGTAAGGAGATCCAATTAATTTAGCACATGCTTTTTGCATTTCTATATGCATATTCATGCCCTTTACCCGTTTCGAATTTCCACAAAGAATTCCTTTATACGTAAGTACATTTGAAGGGATTAACTTTAGCATGTAGAATGATGAAATGCCCAAGCTATCTTCATATACCATTGTAATTGAAGAATCTACATAATTTTTAAAGGTAGATTGAAAATATGATTCGGTTTGTGCTTGTGTAAAAAATGATCGATTTTTGAATCTATTATAGAAATTAACATTATCTCTATAGTTTAAGGTAATAAGCTTGCTAATTTGATCATAATCATCTTTATGAGCTTCTCTTATATTATAGATTGGATCTTCAAAGCTATCAATAAGAGTAACAAATTCAACTGCGGTTTCGACTAAGTGAAACCCTGATAAGATTAGTTTATTGATCCCATCGTAATCTTTTGAGTCAACAATGGATTCATACATCCCAGGTTCATTACAAATACTATCTGAGTCTACTTTGTACCAAGTAGCACCATAAAAATCAGACATCCAATTATCAATTCTCATTTTTAGCATAGAATTTTGCAGGAGAACCTATCCAAATTTCATTAGATGGAATGCTTTTATTAACAAATGAAAGTGATCCAGTTATTACGTTATCTCCTAAAGTGATTCCGTGTTGTAGAACTGTATTTGTTCCGATAAAACAACCTTTTCCTATTTTAGCACCTCCAACTTGAGACTTTCCGGTGTCAAGATTATTTGTCATAACTCTTGGGCAAAGATAACTACTATCTCCTATTTCACAGCCTCTTGCAATTATGACCGAATATCTTAAAGTAACGTTGTCTCCAATCACACAGTTACCTGAAGTTGAAACTCTGGAATCAATGTAGCAATTTTTTCCAATCTTAGTATTTTTCCTAAGTTCTACATAATTCTTAATAATAGTGCCATCTCCTATTTCGACACCATCCTCAATTATTACATAACTTCCTATTTCAACATTTTTTCCTATTTTTGCTTTTTCTGAGATCATATTTTTGTGATTTTATTTCCAATAAGACAAATTAAGCCACTCTTCAGTTGATACATGTTCTCTGCTAACAGATTGCGATATATCAAATTGAGTTATTCCTTCTTTAGTTCTTTCAATATCTATCAGGTCATAGAGCTTATTGAGGTTTTTACCTTCTCTAAGATTAGGAGGCCCTTGTATTATATGAGGAAGATTAGCCATTCCATGTGAAATTGTTTTTCTACCCATATATGCCATTTCCCACATTGTAGTACTACCACCCATTGCAACCGGCTTAACATAAACACAGCATTGCTTGTATATATTTATCATTTCGGACTGGTTCCTTCTCCTCCCATCTTTAGGAACATACAAAACATCATTTCCATACCTTTTGATCAATGGTTTAACCATAGTTTTCCATCCCAGTCTTTTTAGGGCTTGTGGATGTGTCGGTAAGCCAACATGACAATATATTTTTTTGCCAAGGGGGACTGGCTTATATGGCGAATAGTCTTTAAATGGAACATATTGTTCTTTAAATTCAAACCCATATTTCTTTAAAGCATTAATTACAGGTATACTTTTTGCGAAGAAAAAGATTGGTTTCTCCTTCTTTTTCTTTTTTAGCCATTCTAAATTTTCAGTGACCAGATCTCCACCTCCACCAAAAAAGATAATCATAGGGCCCTTATGTAGTTCTAATAACTCATTATATGCTTTTACTTTATGCCTGTGCATACCAAGTACAACAGCAGGTAAATATGGATTTAATCTTATACTATTAATATCAAATACGTTTAAATTCCAACGAATAGCCATATCCTTACCGAACATTTTGAGATATGGAGAAATTATAATATGATTAAAATCCCTCATCTTTTATAGTTAAAAATTTCAAAGTC
>CAZNER010000140.1:1357-3929 GCA_964572065.1 uncultured Candidatus Saccharibacteria bacterium | reverse complement strand
GATACTCCTCCATCGTATTTATATGCAACTAAACAAGATCTTGCTGTGGTAGCAGATGCAGATAATAGTGAATCAGTTGGTAATAGCCCTTATATGGGTATGGTTTCTGACCCAATATTTCTTGGAATTAAGTTAGGTGCTAGTGAGGTTGGTGCTAATTCAACAGCTAATTATAGACTCTACTTTGATTATAGTTAATATATATAACTGTATGGGGGACAGCGCTGACGGGCGTTGATAAGTTGCCCTAACCAGCTTATCTAACCCCTTTATAGACTTTGTTAGGGGAAGGTGTTATGTTTATATTAAAGATGGTAGGAAACAAAATACAAATCTGGATGGGTGGGTAGTGTCCTGCTATCCAGATTTTTTTATTTTATAAGGAGGAATTATCATGAGGAGAGGTTGGGAAGTAGAATATTCAGATGGAAAAATTATAAAAGAAAACCAAATGAATTGGAAGGATTTACCTAAAATCAATATTGTTAGATTGACTTTACATTTTGATGGAAAGCGATGGGATATACATAATAAAATTGCTTATGTTCAAAAGAAAAGAGCGTCTATATCCCCGGCGGGTGATGATTTTAGAGTGGAATCACGTTCTATTGGATATTATGAAGGAAATCAGAAAGTTTGGTATACAGTTAATGAATTTACAGGTCAAATGCAGATGGAGGTTAAAGATCTTTAATGGCGTTAAGTCAAGAAGACATAGAAACCATTATAACTTTATGGAAATATAGTGAGCAGCAAGCCGATCCTAGGTCCAAGGAAGAAGATATAGTTTCAGGTTTACGTGCTAGACCATTAATATGCTGTCAATATTGGATTAAAGGTCTTGGTACAGTTTGTGATTATTGGGATGGGGAAGCTGGTAAGTGTACTTATGAAGTAAAACCTAAGGATTATCCCAGTGGTTATAACAACGGCCATTGCGATTTTCTGGGCCGAAGAGATACATGTGATAAATATACTGGAACAACTGATACAGAAAATTATGCTTGTATTGCTCCAAACATATTTTTATCTGGTTTAGGTAAAGTAGCCGGTGATAGTTCTAAAGGTTATAAATATGCTCCAATTCCTATTAATGAAATAAAGGGATATTGTGATGGTCAATGTGATGGTCAAGGTAGGGGTACAGGTTGTGATGGTACGCCAGGTGAAAGTCCTATAATATGTAATTATTATAGGCCTTGGCAAATGGGTTTTGGTTCTGTAGAACCACGCCAAGTTAAAGATGCGATTGTTGAAATAGCACTGGATGGGACTATTACTCTTGATCCTGCACAATATCAAAAGTTATTAAATGATGTCTTTGATCCAATGGGTCGTAGATTACCTTTTGCTTTTGAGATTTATAATTTAAGAGCGCAGTTTCAGAAATGTGCATATTGGAATAATGATTATGGTTCTCTTTTTAGTATTGGAGATACGGGTTATGTGTCTTCTGATGAGGATTTAGAGTCTCTTTGTTCTTGCCCAAGTGAAGCTGCAAGACCGTATTGTACTTTGAAAAATCCTACAGGTGGTGGTACTCAAGAGTGGTTGATGCAGGATGTTTGGTCAGAGGCTAATACTGTAATATGTAATGGAGCTAAACCAGAGTGCCCATGTTATACTGGTGAGTGGGTTTATTGTGATGATTTGCATATGGTTACTGGAATGAGAATTACTGCTAATCAAATTTTTGAGTTAAGATTTTGGGCTGCAGCATGGGCTAGTCAAGAGGAATATGATACTTTTTATGAAGTTAAACCTAATTGGCAGGATGTGCCCACTGCTTCTATATACACTTTTAAGAAATGGAAAAAATTAGGTGCAACTGTAAGTGATAGTATAATGGAAGGTAGAATACTTTCCATGTGTATGCCAGTTCCTCTTAACAGTCGAAGATTTGTGCCAGTTAATTTAATAAGTGATGAGCCAATATTATTTGGTGCTAAAGGTCAAGTAAATGCTGATTCAGGAACAACGGCGCCGGGAGATGGCCAAATATATTTTCCATCTTTAATTAGGCATCCTGATGTTACATCTGATATACAGTATATAGATATTATATATCCATATGCTAATTTCAATCCTTGGGATCAGGAAGTTTGTGGTGGTTCACAGCAGGAAGCAAAAGGTATTAAAAGAGGAGTTTCTATTGATGGTGATACAATATCAGTTATAGGTTCTACTATAAGGAACCGCACAGTTTATGCTTTTAATCTTAGTATGGTAACTAATAGAATGACTGAGTGGTTTGAACATTGGAATATATCTAAAATTTCTAATCAAAGAGTTGCGTCGCTGGATGGTTTGAGTCCTAGAGAGGAATTTTTTGAGAGACTAGAAGATTTTATTGATAATTTATATAAAGTTAATCCTAATAATATTCATAGCACTGTTTCTGATCAGTATGGTTATTTTAAAGTTGGTCCTTTAAATTTAAAATATGGAGAGGAAAATAGAATAATAATATGTGTTAAATTTGGAGACAATTCCTGGGATTTTAGAGTAAGGCCTGTAGCAAGTATGTGGTATGGGGGTTTATTATTACAAAATTCTTTTGAGCATGAAGGTA
>CAZNER010000140.1:0-1257 GCA_964572065.1 uncultured Candidatus Saccharibacteria bacterium | reverse complement strand
AATCAAACAGTAGCTTTAACAGCTATTTTTGAAGATGAAGAAGGTAGAATTGTAACAATATTTCCCACAAAAATGTTAACACAAGTTAATAAAGTTGAATGTAGAAATGAAGAAATTTTTTATAGATATGAAGGACCGTCTAAACAATATAAATTATCTCCTGATACTGGAGGAACTAGGTTTAGAGAAAAAGGCAGTATAGAATCAGATGGGGATGGGCCTGTTCATTATTATACACCTCCTTGCGGGGATCATGAAAACGGTCCTAGAGGTGATAAAAACGGGCCTATGTGGTTTCCTTATAATTCTTGTGCTGATTGTGATTTTTATAGAGCATGGGGTAATGCAGCATATTGTACAGCTTGGTTTAAATGTGCTGGTAATGATAATCCAGAAACAAATTTAGTGAGATATTGTGGCCCTCCATTAAAGAATGCTTGGGCTATTCCAGCTCCTAGTTTGGCTTTTTGTCACACCGACTTTTGGTATAGATATAGTGATATGTCGGCTGGTAATGTAATTTTTACGGGGTATGCTAATATAATACCATGGGTAGATGTAGATGAATATATATCTAACCGTTGGGCTTTACCGCCGTTTGGAAATAGAGGTAGAGAATTTGTAGTTAAGTATCTTTCACAAGATTATCATTATCATGTGTCAATTAAAGGTGGTAGAAGATCTACAGCAAGTGATTGGGTGCCAGTAGTTCCAAATGTTGGTGATTTTTCTATACCAATAGGTTATTTTGATGAAGAATCTTTCAGATCAAATTGTGGTCTTGAACATACAAATCAACTTAATTTTATGCGGCTTCTTTTAATTGGTGAGAATTTAGTAGATTTCAGAAGACGCTTTGAAGATGTTCTTGGTGTAAGAGGGGTGTGGCGCGCAACTTATCCTAAATTAGTTGAGGCTGGTGTATTAACCCATGCAGCTCATTATTATTTCAAAGAAAGTGATATTGCTTGGGTTTGGCGAGAAAGATGGAAAGAAATAGAATATTTAAGTGTTAGAGAATTATATTTTGCTAATTATGAAAGACCTGATTATGTTTATGATGATGAAACAGCCGAACATAGATTTATATGTAGTGAAGATTCATATATTATAAAATATGAAGCCCCTAAATTTAGTTCAGATGGTAAATTAGATAAATATCCTTCTATTAGATTAGGTAATGGTCCAAAACGTTATTTTAATATAATATATGATGACTATGATTCAGATTCTAGTTGTGTGTGGATGGATGAAGGT
>CAZNER010000139.1:0-3995 GCA_964572065.1 uncultured Candidatus Saccharibacteria bacterium | reverse complement strand
TCCATGTCTATAGCAACTTCTACTGCATCGATCTCTGGGTGAGCGATGGCACCATAAGTCATAAGTTGATTCTTGATGACATCATTCGCTAGACCATTATTCATCAACCAGCGACTATGGTCCACTAGCTCTGATAATTGTTCTTGTCTGTTTAGGTCAGTCATCATAACTCCTTATTGACTATTATACCATACTTATTATTTGACTTATTAGGTGGTATGTTTTCCCATTATTTCTAACGCTTTAGATAATATTTTTTTCTTATCTATAGAGCCCTTGTAAACCTTTTCTACATACTCTTTAACAATATCATGATCTGACACCGCTTCGATCTTTAACTTTTGTTTTTGCTTATCGGTGAACTTAGGTTTCGGAGTAACATGCTTATCTTTAACTAATTTTTTATACTTAGCAGACCTAAGATACGCTGTAATTTCCACTTTAGGTCCTACAACTTTGACTATCCAATGATCAGTGTTATTTAATGATGATTTGAGTGTATTATGGAAGTCATTAATTGACTGCTCTTCACTGATGTTGAATTCAATTGATCGCCACTGTGTAAATGGTGACATAATAAATGTCTCTTGATAGGTATCTGTATCGAAAATAGATATTCCCTTAACCATATCAATATCATTTACATTGTGAGCGTATGGAGTGCCAGGATATATAACCTTACCAAAAGATTGTTTCTTATGGACATGGCCACTTATAATAACTTTAGCAGCAACATGATCAGCATTAACTCCTGCTTCTGGCCTATGGTAAGAATAATCAGCTCCAATAAAAGTTTGATGAGCAATACATATTTCTAATGTATCTTTAGGGAAGTCATCTAGATTAGCCATAAAGGGCACCATTGTGATATTATCAATATCCATTCGTTTATCGACTATCACAAAATCATCATATAGGCCAATATAGGATTGAAGGGCGTGGTATTTGTTATCTTTAGGTTTAAAAAAATCATGATTGCCTAATATATAATAATAAGGTATTTTTAACTCATTGACTACAAAATCCACATGCTGACGAAATTCCCCTAGAATCTCTGATCTCAGAACAGCATGGTTGTCAAATGTATCTCCTAAATTGATTACCATGTCTGGTTTGTGTTTTGCAATTTGATTATTGATCCAGTTCAAAAAGGATATACACTTGTCGAATCTACTTATTTTTAAATGTGGATCTCCAATGAACAATATCTTACTCATATTTACCACCTTTACTTAAGTTATCTTCAGCCCACATAGGTCTTAAATTAGTATAATGACAAGCTTTCTTAATATCTTCTGAACTCGTTAAGTCAAATCGACATAGTGGTTCAATATGATCTATATGCCAGCCATCTTTAGCCCAGTTATCCCAAGACATGCCTTCTTGCCATAGAGACTCAATATATGCTTTAAATTCTGCAATAGAGCACCCTAAATCTTGCACTGCTGAACCAGTTTTTTGATTATTTTTAATAGCATGATTTAATCTAACACGCAGTCGATGTAATATTTTAAAATTAAGATCATTATTATATCGATTCTTAAAATAATTATTAATAGCTTTTTTACCTTTTTCTGATGATGCGTACCGATACCTTTGATCACGTGTTTTTTGTCTATTATTTTCTCTATATTTTATTTGATGCTCCTTATGTTTTTCACTATTTACTCTATTCCATGATTTTGCTTTAATAATATCGCAATTTTTGCAGATAGATCTTATGCCATTTTTAGCGTTTTTATCACGATAAAACTCTGATTTATTCTTTTTTACTTTACATTTATTACATGTTTTCATTCTATTCCTAGTAACATGTTGTCTAATGCTGTATCTATTTTACTCAGCATCTCTTTGTCTTTTGGTCGATTAAACTGCCGCTTAAAAAAGATAATCTGATCCGCTGATTGTAATTTCAAGCCATCTACAGTTGCTCCACTCTCCAACTCAGGGTAGTAGAATACATCATAATGTATTGATAAGCAATCAACCTCGTACTTAAATCCATAGCATATATAATTTGATCGCTGATTTCTAATACTGCGACTAGTTTGTTTAGTCTGCTTACAATCTTTAGGTTTAGTAACACACTTAGCAGAAGCAAAATCTAAATCATGCACCTCGCCTTTTGGAAGTAAGCCATATAACATAAGTGCTAAGCTACCGCATAACTCAAAATTAGGATTACGTTCTTGAATAAATTTAGCTAACACTATTGCTATATTATATGGGATGCTAGTTGGTTCTGGCTCTGGTGGCCACTCTACTTTTACCCAATTACCTTGTGCCATGGAGCAACTCCCGTTCAATTATTTCATCATCTGATAATTCACGAATTCTAAAAGTAAAGCATTGTCCACCAGTTGTTGGAGGAAATATTTCTACGTCAAAACCTCGAGCTTCTAATGCTACAACAAATTCCTCTATACAAGAATATCCTTTGAGGGCAAAATTAGCTTGTACACATAGATTATCATTCATCATTATTCCTTAGGTTTAAATTCTAATTTATAATATCCAGCAACTTTTATAACATCAATTTGTAAATCTTTCATTTTTCTGTTTTTCTCAAAATCACTGTATAGATCTTTACAATACACTGTTCTAATTCCAGCTTGCCATAAACCCCTAATGCAATGAATACAAGGAGATATGGATACGAAAATTATACCATTATCTGTGCGGATACCGTGTCTCACACAATTAAACAAAAGATTCATTTCTGCATGCACCATATAATCGTATTTTTCCGGGCGAGTGGTTGGCAATTCATCATCGTTCGCTCCACGAATAAAACCATTAAATCCCTCGGCCATAACTGCACCACTCTCCCTACTTATCAATATAGCTCCTACTTTCGTTTGTATATCATGAGATGCCGTCGCCACGGCTTTCACTCTGTTATAATAATAATTTAATTTAGTTGGTTTAATATCTCTTCGCCTTAAATGATTATTTTGAGTAATAGATAAAATATGTTCCATAAACTCTTCACCGGACAAGTCTTTCTTCATGAAATTACAACGCTTGCAGCAAGATACGGTATTACCTACTATATAACCCTTATTATTATCCCATCTATCAATTCCATTATAAAAATATTTACCCCTTGTAGTGGTGTGAACATTAGATCGCTCTGCGTTACAGTAAATACATCTACCCTCTATTAAATCAATAAATTGTTTTTTAGTTAATGTAAACAATCTATTATATTCTTTTGCATTCCATTTGTATCTATAAAACAATGTCTGCTGTGCTAATTGCTCCTTAGTTTTGGCATTGTGGGCTTTCCTACCGGTAGATATTTTTTTTAATAATTCTTTATTTTTACAGCCACAACTTTTACTAGTACCTTTTAATAAATTATTCTTTTTGACATCTCTCTCTACACCACATGAACATTTAGCCTGAACATAGTAAATACCTCTTTTACCCTTTTTAAAAGGGTGGGATTTTACAGTCCATTCACCATATTTACTATTAATTTTAATAGGTTTAAAACTCATTAGTACTCCAATAAGATTCTATTTATCGCCTCATCCATGGGGAATATAGTTTCTCCATCTTCTGTTTTAAATAACATATCCACACCTTGCTCTTCACATCTTCGAGATGGCTTTACTGTAACTGGCCCCCAAGGACTATAGAACATAATATTATCCATACCTGGACTTGTTGGTCTAGCAGAATAGTAACGCATACTATTATGCAGCTGATGTAAGAAATCTCTATAAATGGGATATGACATGAGCACCGTAGTGATGCTCATGTTGTAGTTATATTCGACGTAAACTGCTATTTCTTCTTGTAGCCTATTCAAGATTGATGAGGTCGTCACCGGTAATCTCCATGTCCTCGTTGCGTTTTTCGACAGCATCGTCATTTACTCCGCAACAAGCATCGAAGATCTCTTGATGATACTGAGGATTATTTTGCACCCACAGTTTCATATTGGCTTCACCCTTGATTGGTTCGTAATTTGCGAACTGCCACATCAT
>CAZNER010000138.1:0-4022 GCA_964572065.1 uncultured Candidatus Saccharibacteria bacterium | reverse complement strand
GTATTTAAATAACAATCAGATAACTAAGATAGAGAATCTGAATGAGAATCTTGAAAGGCTGGATTTAGATAACAATCCTGTTAAGGAAATAACTAAAGAAGCATTGAATTTAATCAAGAAGAATAACATAGAAGTATATGGTGTTGATGTTGATAAGCTAGAGGTAAATGAATAATGGTAGATAAGAAGTTAATAGTATTATATATTATTATGTTTAGTTTATTTGGATTTTTTTCTTACAAAGTAGCTACTATTGACTGGGAAGATGTTATAATTACAGAAGAGAAACTAAAAAATGAGAAATTTGGGGCGTGTTTAGAGGGTTGCTCGTTTATGTTTGAAACACTAAAAGGAGAGTATAATGTAAGTAATTTTAATGAAACACTAGACGCGTTATATTGTGCTAAGCTATGCTTAGACAAACATATAATTTAACAGAGGTAAAAGAATAATGAAAGATAAAGAAAAAGAAAAAGTTATAGATCTTATAGACAAAGAGACTAAAAAATATATTAGAGATCAACAGAAACAAAAAACTTTTTGGACTACACATGATTTTAAGTTAATAAATAATTTAAAACATAAATTAATTAATAAAATTGGTGAATTAGAATGAAAGTAGAGATAGAATTAACAGAAAAACAAGCAGAAGAAATAATCAGAAAAGAAAGAATAAAGATAATCAATAATATGATTAAAAAGTTAAATGAATTAAAGACAAATAACCCACCCTCAGAGACAAAAGACATAGATAAAAAGCAATTACCTACAGGATTTGTAGAAGAATTAAACAACAAACTAAAAGAAAATTCAGATTTAAGCCCAAAACAAATAGAAGTAAAAGAAAAGATGGACGAGGTTTTGGACGTTATCAGAGAATACCCAGAAGGCCTAGAGCCTAAAGAAATAAAGGATAAGTTAGGATTAACCGAAAGCTACGAAAGAAACAGGATACATTATTATATTAATAAACTGGAACTTGAAGGACTTATAGAGCCAGTAACTAAAAAATCCTCAAACGTAGAATATACCGTATGGAAAATAAAAGGTGATAGAGATTAATATTAAATCCCTAATCTTTATAATTCAACTTTTTATTATTATATTATTAATCATAGGAATTTTTATAATAATTTATAGCAAAATAGAAAATAAGAATTTATGTTTATCTAAATGTAAAGAGATAAACAAAACATGCGCTTATTACAATTTCAGAGGTTACGCTTGTATGGATATAAAACCGCTAAATATAGATATGAATTTATCCTTTAAAATACCTATTCAAAAATGAAAACGTTGACTATTTTCTCAATACCCTTTCAAAAGGTTGACTATCATTCGTTAGAGGGGATAGAATATTTCAAATTCAAAAATAAAACGTTGACTATAAAAGGTTGACTATTGTATATAAACTATGGCTAAAACTATTAAAATTGATAGGACACATGAAAGAATTTTACATTATCTAGGTAAAGGGGAGAATATATCTGAAATTAAAAAACACATAAAAATCAGTAAACAGGCTTACTATAAAAGATTAAATACTCTGGAAAAATATAAATTTATTACTAAAAAAAGAGTTGGAAAAATTCTAACCTTTGAGCTTCAACCCAAAGCTATCAAAAGGTTGACTATGCTCTCAGTGGGTACTCAAAAGGTTGACTATCAAAAACCATATATAAATATTCATGATATATGGATGGCTTTTAAGATCCTAAACAAGCCTAGAAATTGGAGCAACGAATTTATAGAAAAGACTTTAAGCGCTAATTCAATAGACTACAACACACATAACCCGAATAACTGGAAAGGCTATTTTTTTAATTATGCTAAAGTAACAATTAGAGTAACTCCAAATAAGATTATGTTTAATCCCCCACAAGTAGAACTAAATTATAAAGGAGAAATAGACATGGCTAAAAACCAGATAGTAAAATATGTTTATAATATCATCCCGAAAATAGAAAGGCTTTTAAATGTTTCTTTAACGAAACCAGATAAATTAAGCGTTACTGTAGCAAGCCAGCATATCGCTTTTGTGAATGATTTATTAGCCAAGTATTTTTACGATAAAGGGATTAAAGTTATTATACGGGACGAGAATAATAAGCCTAGAGTTATAGTGGATAGATCCAGAGGAACGCCAGAACTAGAGTTTATAAATAAAGCCTACGCTGAGGAGGACGCCGAGAAACTACAAGATACAATTAAAAGTATTATTACTGGAGAATTTAACCCTAAAGTAATGAATGAAAATATAAACAAAGTTGTTAATAACCAGCTGGCGTTTGCTAAGAACTTAGAGGCTCATATTAAAGTAATGAAAGATATTAATAAATCTATAAATAAATTAAATAATAAATTAGATAAATTATAATGTTCGAAGAATTTAAATTTAAGCAAGTAAAATTAAATAAGGTGGTAATTATGGAAAAAGAAGAAATAATAAAAGAACATTTAGAAGAAAGAAAACAAGCATTAATAAATGTAGGTAAAGCATTTAGAGAAGCAGTAGAGAAGGAAAATTTAACTGTAGGAGAACAAGCTTTTATAATTAAAAGTTTTGATTTGGATTTAATAAAATTACAACTACAGCAAAACCTAAAAGACATTAAGCCAGAGGATTTGAAAAAGGCAGCTAAGAATATTATAGGTTAACATGGTAGAGGTTATAGGGCAATTTAGAAACTCTGTACTAACCGACAAAGAAAATACATGGTTATTGCCAGTAGAGATATACGTAACACAAGAACAACTGGTACAAGTATTAAACAAAAGTAAAGATGGTAAACTAAAGCTACTCGTACAGCCTATTTAGTAGCTTTTCTTTTTTTATTTGTGTTTTTTCTCTTAGAAAGGAGCCTATAATAAGGCCACCTCGCCAAAAATTGCCTACAATATTAATATTAGGTAATATATAATAATATAAACCACTATACGCAATTATATCCTTTTTTCCGAAGGTTTCTATAATAAAGTTTATAAAAAAACAAAACAATAATATTTATTATCATGTCGAGAGGTTTACCTAAGTGGAATGAAAGAACAACTATAACCAATACTCTAAAGAAATATCATAAGCGAAAAGATCATAAAAGCTATTTTGTCTATGGGCCTAAAGGATCGGGTAAATCTACATGGAGTATATTAAGCTCTTATTCATTTTATAAAGACTGGGATAAGGTATTTAAATATATGGTATTCAGTAGACAGGAACTACTTAATATAATAAGGGAATGTTTTGACTTCGAGAACAAGCGAGTTATTAAACGTATTCCAGTTTTGATATGGGATGATGCCACCTTCGAGAACATAAGAACACAAAGCCAAGATGCTTTTATCGAGGAGTTTTCTAAATTCTATACGTTGGTTAGATCTGTAGTAAGTAACTTTATTTGGACTAGCCCAAACTTTACTTTATTACCTAGTAAATTAAAGTCTATGGACTGGGTACTGGTTAGAATATCGAGAATAAATGAGCCTAGCAGCAAAGCGCATTTTTACATGTATAATCAAATGCCTAACGGTAGGATATACTTAAAGAGTTATAGAGTAGGTGATAGAAAGATAGAAGAAACCTATTATCTGGGCTGGCTACCTAAGACTACTCGAGAAAGATATGAGATTATAAGGGATGGTTATTCCATAGATGGTTTTTTACAATTAGAGAAGGCATATAAGCTACAGGAAAAGCAGAAATTTAATACTAGAAAAATAGTGGATAATTTAAGCAAGCGGTTAAAATATCAAATGAGTAAAGATGATGTACCAATTACCGCTATTGTAAAAAAATCTAATAAAAAATCTAAATAGAAAAATATTTATGTGTTTAACTCCTATTTTTTACTATGGTTAGTACCCGATTAAAAAGAGTTATTCTTAAAAGAGGAGGAGGTACACCATCCCAAAGAGAGCAATATAAAAGGGATATTGAAAAAATAGATAAAGAAAGAGCTAAAAGATTATCTTCTCAAGTTACGCCTATTGCTGAGGATAAAGGGAAAGGGGCTACTCCAAGCCCC
>CAZNER010000137.1:0-4054 GCA_964572065.1 uncultured Candidatus Saccharibacteria bacterium | reverse complement strand
GAAGCTGATCTTTCGGAAGCTGATCTTTCAAGAGCGAATCTTTCGGGTGCCGATCTTTCAGAAGCTTATATTCCTGAAACAATTTTAGAAACTATTGAAAAGAAAGATTAAAAAATGCTTATTGAGAAAAGCAATAGTTTAAGCAAAATAGTAAAAGCAAGCGAACTTGAGCTGAAGCTTGCAAAAAAAGCTTTGACATATTATGACGAAAACAAAAAGAAAAACTATGAGAGACTTCAAATTGCGCTAGCTAGAACTTTTTCAATTCGCAAAAAAGCTTGGATTGTTGGACAACTTAAGGAATACGAAGACTATAACGTGTGCTTATTAAATAGTGATAATACTTTCCCGACAGGTCTCGTCTTTAAAATCAAAGAACTTTATGAACTTGCAAAAAATGATTCGAGATACAACACTAAACTTTCTCAGCTGAAGATTATAAATAAACAAGTGAAGCCTGAAGCTTATAATATCTTTCGCTGGAATAATACGCCGCCAAAGATGCGATATTATCAAGAGGAGTGTCTATCAATAGCCGAAAAAGAAAATAGAGGAACTTTTGAAGTATGCGTAGGCGGAGGAAAAACTTTAATTGCGGCTAACATTATAAAATCTACTGGGGTCAATACTTTATTTATTGTACCTAGTAGTGCTTTGGCGCAACAAACGTATGAAGTATTTTCTTCTTATTTTGGTAAAAGTAAGGTACAACAACTAACTACTAAAATTGTCAAAAACAACAAAAAACTAAGCCCTATATTGATAAGCACAGTGCAGACTTTGGGGTCGTTGACTAAACAAAATCTTGTACATAAAGTTATGAATCACGTGCATAGCATGATGATCGACGAAGCGCATCATAGTGCTTCTAGTACATATATGAACTTACTGCCTTACATGGATCATATCTATTATAGATATAATTTTTCGGGCACTTATATAAGAAACGATGCCAAAATAATGGAACTTTGGGGAGTATGCGATAAAAAGCTATATAAATACAGCTCAGCTCAGGCTACTAAAGATGGGTACCTTACTCCAGTAGAGTTCAAAATTAAAACTATCAGAGGCGAGTATCATTCAGTCTATAATACAGAATATAGCAAAAATTACAGTTCTAAAGTATTCTTAGATGAAGTTGTAACTCAAGTAAAGAATATTCCAAGCGATAAACAAATTTTGATTTTGGTGGACAGGAAAGAGCTTGTTGGTCAACAAATTCATGATTTTCTTAAAGTAGCTAAAATTGAATCTACATACGTAACTGGCGATAATAATAAAAAAGAGCTATCAAAAGCCATGGAAGATTTTAACGATAAAAAAACAAAAATACTTATAGCTTCGACAGTGCTCGGAGAAGGGGCCGACATTCGATCTACAGACTACTTGATTATGGCTAGAGGCGGTAAATCTGAGATTGCGATTACTCAAGCGGTTGGTAGAGCTGTTAGGTTATATCCAGACAAGAAGACAGCGACAGTAATAGATTTTGATTGGTCAGGCCCTAAGTGGCTAGGTAAACACACTAAACTAAGGATGGAAACATATGTTAAAGAATTTGATGCAAAAATCACAAAAATCTAAAGAAAAAATTTTAGAGGAAAAAGAAGTTCAAATTGATGTTGAGCGCATTGATATAAGAGTACAAACTTCAGAAGATGATTTTTTTAAACATAGATTTTTAGGAGAATTAGTTAAAAATGATGGTGACGTCAGTATTATTTTTGCGTCTACTCTTTATAATAATTTTTTGTATCAATTAAATAATGAAAAAGGTAGTAATTTCATTACATTACGAAATGACGACAACCAAACAGAAGTAGCCATAAGAATTGACGATATTAAAAAAATAGTAGAAGTGCAGAGAATTAAAAACATTGTAAAACACACAATCAAAGTAGAAAAAGAGGAGAATAAAAATGAGCAAAATTAAGAACTATATGGATTCGATGATCGTCTTAGAAGATTTAATAAAAGCTGCAAAGATTTCCGCTGATTTTGTTGGATATAAGTCACTTAAGAAGCTAAAAATAGATTGTGAGAAGGGAGATAAAGCTGCAATATGTAATCTTTTTTATCTGCACGAAACTATGAAAAAATTGCAAATTGATGATAATATCAAAAACTGATATAATATAAAAAAGGAGCAATAACATGGATAGATTTAGACCGCCAACATATGAGGAAGACATGACAGAAGCCGAACTAGAAAGAATTTATGAGCAATTATGTGATGAATTGGGTAGAGAACCTACTGAAGAAGAAGTAACGGCTATGTACGACTATTTTATGAACGAATATGAGCATCGAGAGTATTATCCAGAAGATTTTGAAGAAGAGGAGTAAAATAATGATAAACGTAACATTTAGAGTAGAATTAAAAAAAGGTTGGAATGAAGAAGATTTGAGTTTTAAATCAAAAAAAGAAGCTTTAACTATGTTTAAAAAAGCTTGCAAAGATTTGGAAAAAGTGTACAATAAAGACTTCTGCTATGCTAGTTTGTTTGTTAACAAAAAAGACGGCAGCAAAAGCTTTCTAGTAGATACTTTTTGAAGGAGGGATATTATGAAATTATCTAAAGAAGACGCGTTAGAGTTAAAAGTAGCTTTAGAAGATAGTCAAGAGTTTCCAGAATGGCTTATTGATTGGGCTATAGATAAATACAGTGAAGACATGTCTTACGGAACTATCACTGGAGATACTAGTACAGTAGATGAGTGGCTATCAGACAATGTTGACTTAATTATAGACGCATTTGAAAATGATTTAAAATTAGTTAATTGGAATGGTAATATCGCATAGGAGAATTACATGAACAAATTTATTAGTTTTTTAACAGTTTTATCTCTAGCAGTTGTTTGTTATATTCAACACAATATGAATACGCACAACAGGGAAGAAATTTTAGAACTTAAAAGAGCGGTAAGTGTATTAGAACTACAAAATAATCACGTAAAAAATAATGTAGATAGATATGAATTAGAAGTAGCAGAAGCCTATGAGTTGTTAAATCAAAAAGTAGAAGCTATTCTAGTAATTTTAGGAATGTAATGAAAAAGTATTTAGTGTGGTATGATGATGTTTTTGAAATAGGTAAATTTGAAGCCGAAAGTGAAGAAGAAGCTATAAAAAAAGCCAGACAAAAGCTGAATAAAATGCCTGTTTATTGTCCGAGTTATGTGAAAGTAGTAAAGCAATATGAAGAGTAGTGACGATTATATTTATTCAGTAATAGAAAAATCTGTAGCTGCTTACGATAAAGTACTTGATTCGGCAGCAAGGATAGGTTACGAAATAATTAAAAATAAAATGACTAAGAACCTACCAAAGAAAACGGGTATAATTATAAATCCTTTAGAAGTAGCTCTAGAAGCTTTAAATAAGATAGAAGACTCTAGAATAAAATACGCTATTAAAAAAGACAGTAAACATTATATCTCTGATATTAGCTTTATAGAAGATGAAGAAGATGGAAAAATTAACTAACTTTGATATTTTCTACGGATCTATGTTTTTTCTTATTATTTTAATGGTACTTTCGATGCCTCTGTTTTATTTAACTGCTATTATATTTGAAAACTTAAAAGATAAAATTTATAACATTTATAGACTTTACACAAAAACTTTTTACATTCTTTTGTTTTTTGTCTGTGTACTTGTAGGAGTGAATCACTTATGAATAGTAAAGAAAGAAGAAAAGACATAAGACTTGATCTATCTGATCCTTGTTTCGTAATGATTGAAGACAATTTATATGAAGTGAATAACATTTCAAATAATGGATTGTTTTTTAAATGTAATGTAAGTGAGTTTGAGATAGGACAAATAGTTTTAGTTGAAATATTATTGCCAGATAGTTTAGGAAATATGTTCGTAGAAGGTAAGATAGTCAGAGCAAAATGGAATAACTTAGATAAAAAAGAAACAGGATTAGGCTTAAAGTTTATTAACTTCAAATCTAAAACATTGACTGTTATAAAATCTTACGTTACTTATTTAAGAAATAAACAAATTATTTTTACCTAAGTATTCTTCAACTATCATCCTTGCTAC
>CAZNER010000136.1:0-4152 GCA_964572065.1 uncultured Candidatus Saccharibacteria bacterium | reverse complement strand
GATGGTTGGGTAAGGTTTGGGCAGAAGAAAATGTAAAATATGTAAATATTAATATGCTTCTTGTTATAAATGGTATGGCAGAAGAAGTAGAATATTAAAGGGAGAAGGAATTATGGAACATATGACTAAGGAAGACGGAAAGATTTATGGAAGGCATAATGTGGTAACTAGTGTTAATCCACATAAATGTCATTTTGTAGCGGAATATCCCGGCGGTAAAGTTATAAAAGGAAACGATTTATTTAATACTGGTTGGGATAATATACCAAATGGTTTATCAATGTTAAGATATATTTTAAGCACAGGACATGTAATTCAGATACCTAAATTCAAAGCATATTTACCATTGATAGAAACTAGTATTGGTATGGATGGAAGTAGGGTTTTTCATTGTATAAATGTTAAATGTTTAGGAGATAAAGATGTTTTGGTTTATAAAATAATTCTCAGGCAAGATGGGATTTCTAAATTAAAAATTGGTGATATAGTTATGGGTAGAGAAAGAAAGCCTGAAAGGTTTAATAAATCTTGGAAATTTACAAATTAAGGAGAATAAAAAATGCCTTATAAAATTTCAGGAACTAAGAATGCAACAGCAAGAATTATAATTTTTAAAGAATCTGATTGGAGCATTGAAAGTAACACAATTGTCTCTGGAACTGGTGCTTATGAAATAGGTGGTGTGGTTTCTGGTACTAAAACCATTATAGCGGAAACAACTGCTGGTGAATTATTAGGTTATGGGGACGTAGATTCTATTAAATATGGTGGTCAAAGAGGTTTATTTGGGGGTGGTGGTACTCCAACTAACAATTTTTATGATATTATAGATTATATAACAATTGATTCTACTAGTAACGCTACAGATTTTGGAGATTTATTTCAAGCCAGACGCGCACTTTCCGCAACCTCAAATGGAGAAAATGATAGAGGTGTTTGGGCCGGCGGTTGTGTCAGTGCTAATCCAGAGGTAAGTAATGATACCATTGATTATGTTACTATTTTAATTATAAATAATGCTTCTAACTTTGGGGATTTAACTAATTCTCGCCGAGATTTAGCAGCAGTGTCAAATGGAAGTGATGATAGAGGTGTATTTGGTGCTGGTACAACAAATACTTGGTCTAATTATTTAGATTACATCACAATTTCTTCAACAGGTGATGCCACTGATTTTGGTGATTTAACTAGATTAGTAGAAAGAAATGCCAGCGTTTCTAATAAAACAAACAATAGAGGTGTTTTTGCTGGTGGATCTAACACATCAGGAAAAATGAATGTTATAGATTATATAACAATTAATTCCACTGGCAATGCCACTGATTTTGGAGATTTATTAGTTGCCAATAACGGTTTATCTGGTTGTTCAAATCACACTAATAATAGGGGTTGTTTCGGCGGCGGAGAAACTGCTGGTGGTTCGTCTAATACAATTCAATATATAACAATAAATTCTACCGGTAATGCTACTGACTTTGGAGATTTAACTATTTGGAGAACAATGCGTGGTAGTACTTCCAATGGTATAGATAATAGAGGTGTTTGGGGCGGTGGTACTTCAAATGCAGATGAAATAGATTACATAACAATTTCGTCAACCGGAGATGCAACCGATTTTGGTGATTTAACTGTGTCTAGATGGGGATCGGCCGCAACTTCTAATTCTTAAAAAGGAGAGATAATTATGGCTGTAACTTTAACAACTAAATTTTATGAAGAACAAGATGAAAACAATCCTGGTGATTGGGAAGCTGGGGAATGGCATACATTGGCAAAAATAGTGTTCACTAGTCCTAATATTGATAGTCCTAATACAGCTGGAACTAGATCTCATATTCTTCCCGGCGGAGGAGTGGAATTAGGGTTGTGGTATGAAGATTCTACATATATGTACAGAATAGCAGATTGCCAACAAGTTACATGGGAACAATACACACATTGTAGTGGGACACTAGTAAGTGGAACATGTGTTAGTGGTAGTGGTTATAGTTGTTTTTGTCAAGCCAACTCCGTAAATTTTGAAACAACATTTGGTGAATGTTATGATTGTAGATTGACTGCTTGGGATGATGCTACTCATAGCACAACATTAAATGAAATTATAGCAGGAGATCATTGTAGAACATCTGCTGTAGCGTTTTATTATACAGGTTCTGATTTTACGAATCCAGATAGTGTGGTGGAGATACATTCACCAGTTTATAATAGAATTTTGAAAGGAGATACTCAATACATGGGCACCGATTATTATTACGGTGACTTTGATATGCAGTATAGAACAGCGGCTAACACTACAGGAGATATATTAATTTTTAAACCAATGTTATATGGCATACATTCCGGAATTTCCTATGGGGTTCATGACTTTGTGATTTGTCTACATTATAGTTATACATAAGGTGGGGTGTTATGCCTAACGATTCAATTAATATATATATAGATTCTACATTTTCCACAACATCAGATGGTGAGGAGGATGTAAATACTGAGCTGACGTTAGCAGAAGCAGATGTTATAGGTGCTAAAAACGTGCCGATTGTGTATAATGTACCTACTACCACAGCCGGCTCACAAGAAGTAAGTGTAGAATATTTTAGAGTTATTAGCACAACAAGTGGTTTTGTTGAAAGAGATGTGGAATATTTTAGTTCCGGAACCACTTCTACGAGCGGTGTCTATGTATGTTTAGTAGACTATAGTTTTGATGGAACTATTTCAGGTAGTTCAGATGCTTATATAGATTGTTTTCTTGTAGGTTACACGGGTCTTTCGGGTGTACCCACACTTACTCCAGGATTTAAAGATGCTTTGATTGATTATATAGCTGGTCAAAAGTTTGATGAATTAGATATTAATATACCAGTGAGTTTTTGGAGATGGTTAGCTATTTCTGGTACTGAAAGTTTTCCGACTCAATATACGCACTTAGGCGCTACTAACACAGCTATTGATCGAACAGCTTATATAACATTTGGATCTGAAAGCGCTTTAACGTCTGGATCTCAACAAGCAAATGTTGATATTACTTTTGCTGGCTGGGTTAATTATCCGCTTTTATTTGATTTGTATTGTGCATTAGAAGATGATAGTAAATATATAGAATCAGATTTAACTGTTATAAGCGGTGCAGTAGATCAATATATAGCAGACATTATATGTGCTGTATCAGGTACTACCCATTTTATTAGTGATGTTTATTGTTGTCTGATTGATTATGGAATGGTTGATTTTGAAACAGAGGTTAGAACTGGAAGTATTGATAAATTTAATTGGGAAGTTCATTCTTGTGCTGAAGTTAAAAATTCATTAAGTTTTGATGTGGATTTACTTTCTTTAAAGATATCAAATTTTATTCCGGCGGAGGATGATTATATATCTGCTGATGGTGTAGTTTCTGTAGATGTAACTGATGATGTTTATAATGTTTTAACTTCTGCGTCTGGTATTACATGTTCAGGTACTTGTTGTCTACAAGTAGATGGAACAGCGGTTCCTGTTACATTTTCAGGCATAACAGATGGATATAGAATGTATTATGATCCATCTGATGATTTTAGCTCCTTAACAGGCAGTACTGAATTTTTAGTTAGGGCTGAAAATTCAAATGGAGATGTTTTGGAGCGGAGTTATTATTTAACTTATGGATATTTAATGAGTTATGATAATCAAGAAAGATTTGGTTTTGATTATGGTTATAACACACAGGTTGTAGTGAGAATGTCCGCAGAAGATTGGGGAACTTGTCCTAAATTCTCAGCTGACGCTTATTATTTTACAACCGAACAAAGAAGGCCTGTGGATTTAGGTATCAATATAGTTGGTATTCCTGGCACTGTAGAAAAAGATTTAAATGCTTCTATTTATCCAAGATCTACAGCATTCTTTTATGGTAAAACATTTAGAGTTGTTTTAAGAGCTAAAGATTTTCTAGGTAATGAAATGGAGCCTTATGAGTTTGAATTCAAAATAGAAGATGCTCCAGAAGATTAATTTAACCTCATAATAAGTAGAGGGTTATTAACTCTAAGATTAAGAAATAAATACAAAAGGAGGATTTATTATGGCTAGTGTTACACGATGGGTCGAATATGCAGTGAGCGGGGAAGGTGTAATAAGCACTGGTGGTGCCACAGCATCAGGCGTAGGAACTCG
>CAZNER010000135.1:0-4202 GCA_964572065.1 uncultured Candidatus Saccharibacteria bacterium | reverse complement strand
ACCAATATCTTTTCCAAATTCAATACACATTACACCGCCACGATATTTATCCCATTGAGGATAAGTTAGATTAAGACCATTTCTTTTACAGATTTCAAACAAATCTTGTTCGGATGCTGAAGAAAATAGACCAGATTGATTATTCCACAATACAGACAATCTCTTAATTTTAAGAAAACTATCGGGAGTATTTTGGTTAGATGTGCTTCTCTGATTTCTAACAAATAGATAAAGTCTTCGTGGAACTTGAGACAGTTTAATAGAATCACTAATAACAACAGTTTCCGCTCCATTAGCAACCGCCCCAATATTTTTAATGTAATCTTGAGAGTTGTAATAAGGCAAAACTTGAAGTTGTGGAATAGGTTGAGTCAAATCGGGGGTAATAAAGGTTGTAAGCATTTCGGGTGCTTGATACATAGAAACATTAACACTTGTAATAGCATTTCCAAGAGATGAATGAGAAAGAATTTGTGATAGATTACTTTTCCATCTAAAACTAATATTAATCTGATTTACATTTACAAATCCCTCTTGTTGCTGTTGAAAGGGTGATAGAAAAGGAGACAGAATTAAATTTTCAGTAAGAACAACTCTAAAGGTTTTAGAATCAATAACTTGGACTGGAAAACCGCCTCTTGGGTCTTCTGCTCCATTTTCACCATAATTAGACAAAGGATTTTTAGCACTTCCATAAGTCGCCCAATCGGAATATTGCTTATAATTATCGGGCATAGTAGGAGTTGTAGAACATTGACTGTTTCTATCATCAGCATTATTACCATAGCATAACATTGCGTGGAGTTTATCACTTACATTATCACTAATATTTTCACCATTAATTTGGACTGAAAGAACATCACACAATGTTGATACGGGGAATTGTCTAAGAGCATCATTTGTCCCCAATTGTAGGTCTTGGTCTGTTTTAACTTCAAAATAACATCTAACTTTCATACATCTGTCTACAATTGTTTGACTAGATGGAGGATTGATAGTCCAAAGTGCTTGGACGGGTTGAGTTCCCGGAGACCCCCAACTATCAGCGGGGTTAATCTGTTGATTTACTCGAAGACCACCCATTAAAACTGTGTGATTTTTCTCTAAATCTGCTTTTACATTAACTCGTGGTTCAATAACTTTAATTGCTTCCATATTGTTTATTTATATTATATATATATAAAATAAAAAAAATAAAAAATTTTTTAATTAAAATAATTATATATATTTTTTTTTATATATAATTATATTTTTGCTTTTATTTTTGTTTTTATATTTTATAAAATAGGATTTGTATAAACTCTCATATTTCCATTAATAAAAACAGTTGAACCATTAGCGGGGGTTGAACCACCACTATAAGAAAAACCCAAAGATAAAGCATCACCAGTCCCATTTACTTGGTTTTGTTGTAAAGCACCAACACTACCAGCACCATAAATAGCGGTTAAAACACCAGCGGGAACTGTTCCTACGGGCGATGTTGATAAATTTGGAGGATAAGGAACATCAATAACCATAAAAGAATTTGTAGCAACAACAAGCAATTCAGTTGAAAACCATATATCTAAATATGTCTCCTCAAAAGACCAATATGCTGTAGTATTACTAAAAGTCCCTATTGATGAGGTTATAGAAGGTGTATATACTCCGTGTAGTCGTGGTATAACTTCATTCCCATCAACCTCTAATGTTTTACATTTAATATCATTACACCCTATATTCATCCATTGTTGTTGGTTAATTTTAGAAGAATCTGTTAATTTATTCAAACTTATATTTTTATTATATATAATTAATAATATAATTTTTTCTTTTTATTTATATTTTAATTCTAAAGTAAAATTTAGGGTTTAAATAAGCAAACATCTACATATATTCTGGATGGAATTGCTGATGAAACATTACCATTGTTCCAAAATACTTGACAATCAACACCATCATTAGTAGCATTTAATGCTCCAAAAGCAATCTGTCCATTATTGGTATTGCTATTATTAGGGTATTCGCACACATTTCCAGTCGCAATAACCAAACTACCCGTTCCAAATCTTGGGACTAATTCTCCGGGTAGATTAAAATTCAAACTAAAATTATTATGGGGGGTTATATCGGATGTAAAATTTATAAATCCCCTCATTCTCAAACTTGTATGGTCGCAAGTATAATATAATGGGGTTTGGTTTGTAATTGTTCCTACTCCAATAGAATAAACTGGTCCATATGCTTGTGTTTTTAGTTGTCCTACAGAATCACCAAAGGAAACTGTATTACATCTTATATCCATCCAAGGTTTTGGCGTATCATAACTGGCACTTGTAAATTTATTCAATGACATTTTATTTATTATATATAATTAATAAATATATTTTTTTTTATAAATAAATTTTATAACTTTTTATTATTTTAGTTTTTTTAAGACGGTGGATTTACATTAAATGTCGCACTAAAATTTAATCTTCCAATTTGTCCGCTTACTATATTAGTTCCATTTTGTCTAAAATCAACACTAATAGAATTTGTTGATAAAACGGTATAACTATCTTGAGCGGTTAAAGGAGTTGTTGTATGATTGGATAAATAACCTACAACTGGAGAAAATATAGCATCTTGAATTATTGTATATCCCGATGGTAAAGGACAACTAACCGTCGTTATAGCAAAATTTGCCGTTGCTGAAAAATCTACATTTACATCAATAGTCATAACATTATTATTGTATTTATAAAAAGCACAATAAGTCGTCAATGTTAAATTATTTGCTGTTAATGCTGGATTAAATGTTCCGCCATCTATATCAACTGGTTGTTGTGGTGTTATAGATTGTCCTTTAATTTCTAAAGAACTACATTTTATATCATTATTATCAATATTAAGGTATTGTTTTTCTAAATAATCACTTGAAGTTGTTAATTTGTTTAAACTCATTTTATATTATATAATTATAAAATATTATTTTTTATTAAAATTAAATTCTTGGTGGTCTAACATTTATTAATAAACTGTCATTATTAGCATCACTATAAGCACAATAACCTAAAACTATTTGTGAAGTATCATCGGTTGAAACTAAACTATTATCAACATTATCTAAATATAAAGTAGTTCCTTCTGCTACACTAATAGCACTTGTAGGATATGGTGTATTTGGTGCTAAAGTTATATTCCATCCGTCATCTTGTGCTGAAACATCACTAAAAAAGTAAAATCTTACATATCTCGTCCCTAAATTTATTAATGCTGGGAAAGTATTAGAAGGAACACCACCTAATAAAATTGCTCGTGGTTCATCTTTAGGTAAAACCCATCCATTATCTGAAGCACCCGAATTCCAAGAAGCACCACCAAAAGAAGTAGAATATGGCGGTGTAGTGGTGGATGATGTTTGTAGCCATTGAACTGATATATTATTATATGATACTCCGTCTGTAGAGGTTTGTATTCCCAATCTATCATACATCCGACTTGTTGAATGTTCAAAACCAAAACTATTAACTGTAGCATTTACTGTATATCCCGCCCCAGCATCAAAAGTAATACTATAATTTTCATTAGAATTATAAGAACCACCGCCTCCGCTGTCTGTAAATGTTGTATTATTTGTTAAACTTCGTGTTGTTCCATTTGTAGTATTATTTAAAATTACAGTTTCAAAACTTGGTAAAGTTGTTGATGTTCTCCGTGCTGTAGCATATCCAGTAGATAAAATATTAGCAGTATTTCCCGCTGTTGTATCATCTAAACATATTCCTATAATTTCGTGCTGTGATGGTAATGACCCTATTGAAGAACATTTAATATTTCCACTTGTATAATCAAATATAACTGGTTGCCCCGCACTCAAATTATTTAATGCTGTATATTGTTCTACAACTCCATAAGCGGTTTGTGTTGTTGAGGTTAATAGATTTGTTTTTATCGTTGAACCAACTAAACCACTAAAATCTAATGATGTTCCACCACCACCAGCATTATCATCAACATATTTTTTTGTTATTAATTCTTGGGGATTTGTAAAACTTGTTTGTGTTGTTGTTAGTGTTGTTGTTATATTTTTATTCCCATCAGTATTTATTAAATCTTTGCTATTTTGTTGTAATGTTGTAGCATTTAAATTTATACTTGATGCTGTTGCTGTAATTGTATTTGTTGTTAAATCTATCTGACAACCACCATTTAAAGATGTTATTAAAGGGATTCTT
>CAZNER010000134.1:0-4235 GCA_964572065.1 uncultured Candidatus Saccharibacteria bacterium | reverse complement strand
TTAATTTCACACCAGGACTTTATGTATTGAGTATTGTATTTGCTATTATTTCAGGAATCATATCTGGAAGAATGGCTACACCACAACCAGACTACGGTTATCAGCAATACTAAGTAAATAAATGAAATAGTGCGAAAAGAAAACTACTTAGTTAATACTCAAAAATGAAAAAAATATTAACATTATTATTCATAGTATGTTTACTTAGTTTAACAACTATCTCAGCATGGACAGATACTTCATTTGAACAAGACTTAAACAAGATAGAAGAACTTAAAACAAAGACAAATTATGGAACTTATGAGATTAAAAAGTATTCTTGGTATGACCCTTTAAAAATATGGACAGAAAGAATTAGTAAGACTATTGAATTAAAAAATAATACAGACGTTTGTGTTGATTGTTTGGCTGAATTAGAAATTGATTTAAAAGAAGATGGTATTTTAGTTGAAGATGTTTTGTTTAAAAGATTAATAAATGGTAAATGGGTAAATTGGAATAGTTTTTCTAATTGGAATATTTATGTAGAAGAAGATGTTGATGTTTATGAAACTCAATGTATTCAAGGCAAAGAAATATTTAATGAAAAGAATGGAACTTCTTATTTTGAACAAGAATGTTCTCAAGTAAAAACAGGAACAAGAAAACAATGGAATCCTTTAAAATTAAATGAAGAGTATAATGCTGGAGCTTATAAAATAAAATTAACTGGCGGAAAGAAATCAATTGTTTCTTATGATTGGTTAATTAAAACTGATGGGCAGATTTTAAGTGATTGGGCTGTTTGGGGAAATATAAGTGCAGGAGATGATGCAGAAGTTATTTTAAATAGTCCTGCTGATGGTTCAACTGCTTTAACTAATCTTATTACTTTTAATGCTTCTGCAAATGTAACAGGCGGAGCATACCTAACAAATATGTCCTTTTGTTCAAATCTTACAGGCAGTTGGGGATGTGGGGATAGTGTGAATATAAGTAATATTGATGCCTCATCGAATACTTGGTACTATACTTTAGATGAAACTTCTGGAACTACAGCTTATGATTTAAGAGAAAGCGGAGCAAACTTAGCACATCAAAATACTCCAACAATGGGGATTACAGGAAAGATTAATTATAGTACAAGTTATAATGGTGTAGATGAGTATAGCACAGGAAGTAGATTCGATACAAATAAAAATTTGTCCCATTGTAATTGGATTAATACTTATACAACACCAAGTGGTCCTTATTCTATAATTAAGCAAAGAACATCTGGAACAAATAATGTTTGGGAGTTATCTTACAGTTCTAATGGTAGAATAGATATGGGAACAGCACAAAATGGAATGTCTGCTTCTATTGCACACACTAATAATGTTTGGACATTTTATTGTGTTACTCTTGATATGACTGCTAAAAATATAACTTTGTATAAAAATGGTGTTAATGTGAATAGTTCAGTTAATCCTTCTTGGAGTGGACTTGATGCTGGGACTTATCAAAATGCATTGTATATAATGGGACATCCAGATATAGGATGGGCAGGGGATGGTGCAGGATACCTTAATGGTTCAATAGATGAATTAAGTTTCTGGAACAAAACATTGTCTCCTGAAGAAATCACACAACTTTATAATTCCGGAGATGGAATAAGAGTCTTAGGTTTAAGTACTTCCTCAACCCAAACATGGTCAAAAACAATCCCTGCAGGTTCAACATTATGGGATGTTCAAGCATGTGATAGTGATGGAGATTGCGGTTTTGCAACATCTAATTATACTGTGAGTTTGGATGCTACTGCACCAACAATAGAAATAAATTCAGGTAATGGAACATTTGATTATGGAATTTTAACGCAAAATCACACAATAAATTTCACAGTTACAGATACAAATTTAGATAAAGTTTGGTTTAATTATAATGGAACAAACACAACAATTACAGGTGCAACTTCAGGAGTAATGAACTCAACAAGTTTCGCATTAGTTAAAGATTTATACAATGCAACAATTTATGCAAATGATAGTGTTGGAAATTTAGAAAGCCAAGTAGTTACTTGGGATTATTTAATATTTGAAAATTCAAGAACACATAATACCTCTTCTTATGAAACAGCAAAAGAAGGTTATTCTACAAACATAACAGCAAATTCAAGTCTAACGGCAGTAAGTTTAAATTATAATGGAACACTTTATTCAATGTCTCAATCAGGAAATATATGGTCTTACTCCAGAGATTTACCAACAAGCGTATTAGGAAATAACTCAATAAATTTTAGATATACTTATGCAGGAAATACAATTAATTCAGATTATGAAACTTATCAAAATGTAGAACACACAATTTTTACAATTTGTAATTCTACTTACTCAAATGATTTCTTAAACATAACATTCAAAGATGAAGCAGATTTAAGTTCTATAAACGCAAGTATTCCTACTTCTACTTTTGAATATTATTTAGGAGACGGAACAGTTACAAAAACTTATACTTATTTAAATTCTTCAGATAATGAACAGTACGGATTCTGTGCAAGTCCAACAGATAGAAATTTATATATAGACCCTTATGTTCAATACAAACAAGGAAGTAGTTATCCTCAAAGAATTTATGACCCAGATGTTTTAACTCTAACAAGCGATACAACAAGTAAAATATTATATCTACTAAGTTCAGCAGATGGAATTTATACAACCTTTCAAGTAATCACTCAAGCAAATGTTCCTATTAGCGGAGTTACTTCAACAGCAAGTAGAACAATAGATAGTGAAACGGTTATAATTGGAACTGGAACAACAGATGCAGCAGGTTCTGTAACTTACTGGGTTAATCCAGATTTTTCACATACATTTAGTTTTACCAAAACAGGATATGGTTCAGCATCAACAACAATAACTCCAACACAATCAAGTTATACTGTTAGTTTAAGTTCAACATCTAATTATACTTATGTTTCAAATGTAGAAGGATTAAGATGGGCTTACTTTCCAAGAACGGTTCTGACTAATACTTCAACAAATTTTGGATTTAATATAACTTCTATTTATGATAATATAGAAGCATGTAAGATAGAATTATTAGATAATGATAAAACAGTTACTTTAGCTACTGGAGAAACTAATGCAACAAATAATAGTTTATGTTCTGTTTCAGTTGCTTATACTCCAAATGCAAGTTATCCTCAAATAAAAGGAAGATTATTAGTAGACATAGGAGAGGGTTATCAAATATTAGAAGAAGATGCTTATTGGTATTTTTTACCGTATGAAGGAACAGGTTTAACTTTTACAGATTGGTTTAATAGTCTAACAAATTTGAGTTTAGATAATTTCAATGGAGCATCTCCAGAAATACAAGAACAACACAGAGAATATACTTATATTCTTTTATTCTTTTTAATAGTAGCAGTAATTTGTGCAGTTTTAAACTATGCTGGGTGGGATACAAATACTGGAGGAGGAATGATTTATTTGATGGGTGCTTTTGTATGGTTTGCATCTGTTCCAGGATTTTTAACACTTAGTGGAATAAGTCCAATAGATTTATTAAATAAATATTTTTTAGCATTAGTATATACCATGTTCATGGTTGGCTTTGTAGCTAAGGAGTTCACATAATGGCAAAAGTATTTAATTTATTAATGGTAGGAGCATTAATCTCTTTTACATTATACTTATTTAATGGTTCAGGAGAAAATTTAACAAGTTTAGTAGCATTTATGTTAAATCCAGTAGGATGGCAAACTGGAGAATTTTGGGGAGTATTTAGTGGCTTAACTGGAATGGCTCTTGCTGGGGGATTAACTATAGCAATAGGTTCAGCTGCTTTGTTAAAACAAGATTGGATAGTTAGATTAGGATACATTACAGCATTAAGCACAATGATAATGGGACCTTATGTTGCATTATTTAATTTCTTCCATTCACAATTATCTTATACTGCAATATGTTCCAATGCACCCATCTGCACAAACATAGATGGGCTAATGGGAATAGGAAATTTATTAGGATTTATCATAGTGGGACCAATGTTATTATTTGCCCTATGGAATTGTATTGAATATGTATACAAGGGGGATAGTTTCTAATGGCAGAACCTCTAATCGGATTAGATTTGTTCACTTTACTTGTTGAATATATAAGTGGAGGAATTTTATTATCTCTATTTGTTTGGGCAATAGTTTTACTTATTACAGGAATAATGGGAAGAATGGCAATCAAATCAATTATGATATTAATTATAAGTTATTTTGT
>CAZNER010000133.1:0-4242 GCA_964572065.1 uncultured Candidatus Saccharibacteria bacterium | reverse complement strand
CTTATGTTAAAAAAAGATATCCTCTTCTGAAAAGAGAGTTACTATATCATCAATGAAGATAAATGACCTATCCATTTTTGTAAAAATAGTTTTTATACTTTGAATATCCTCTTTGTTAGGCTGATATGAAAAAATTATTTCGGATAAAGTATCCTTTTGTAGTTGATAAAAAGTATACGATTTTTCAAAGGCTAGACTTTTAGCAAGTGTAGTTTTACCTATTCCACCATCCCCCACAATTATTGTATTGTTATTTCCTTTTCTGGTAACGATTCGTTTTAGACGTGTATAAAGATTGTCATATCCGGTCATGAAAAAATTCTTTTCCTTCAAATCTTTTGAAGAAATTTTTTCTAGTATATCTTTTTTTAACATAAGTAATTATATTGCTAAATTAAATATTGTTGGGCAGCAGTATCTGAAGTGAAATTAACTGATACCGGTAGTGTGCCTGGATCAATTCCTAATGCTCTCAAATCAGTTTGATCACCTTGAAATTCTATAGTCCCATCGGGAGTTAATGTAGCGCTGTTTGCGATCATTGCTGATTGTAATGGAGTAAGTCCCATTGCTTGGAGTATAGAATATAATTTATCTGATTGTGCTGTTAAAGTTCTGTCATGATTATCTTGTCTACCTAATGCTGTAATAGGTCTTGTATTTACATTAACAGGTCTATTTGTTGTTGCTTCTGTCAATGGATCTTGTCTAGTTCTAGTAGTAGATTGAATTGTGGAAGCTCTCTGAATGATAGAAGAGACTTCGTCATGAACAGCAGTTACTTCTTTATATTTTTCAGTTTTATTAGGTTGAGCATCATTACTTTGATCTGCTTCGGTAACGATTATTCCTGGTTCGCCTAATACAGTATCTGTTGATTGGATAGTTTGAGTTGCTACAGCAGGCTGATTTCTTTCAATAGCTTGTGTTCTTTCTGTTTTAGGGGAGTCAGCGGATAAAGTATCGTGAGTACCTTGAGCTTTTTGTAGTGTTGATTGAGATGATTGATGATAAGTATGAGTTATAGAAGAAGCAGTATCTTCAGCTAAGTTGTCGGGTGTTGAAGCTGAATTTCCTGTAACATTATTTGTAGATAAATGTGCTTTGTCATTTGTTTCCATTGTTTTTTCTAATTTTGATGCTTCTGAATGCTGTTGTCTTGATTGACTTGACTGAGGTGATGCATTCGCGTTAGAAATATTTGTCCTTGCAGACATTTCAGCTGTTCTATTTTGTATAGAGGCTTCTTTTTCTACTGATACTCCTAAGGAATTTAATGTTGAAGCTTTTTGATAGAATTCTTTTGCTGATGATAAAGGATTTAAAGGTTGAGGTGAGGGAGGATTATATATTGGTTTTACCGGTAGAGTATTCTGCTGAGTAAATGAGTTCTCCGGATGTTGTAATGTATTAATCTTTTTGGCTAATACCACTGTTGCACCTGCACTAATCCGAGATTGATGACTTTCATTGCCACGAGAAGAAATATTAACAATTTGTCGTTGAGGAATTCTAGGTTCTATTGGTAGTATAGGATAGCCTGTTTCATTTATAGGTGCAGTTGTTTGAGATGTATTACCAACAGCGATTATCTCAGTTGAGGCAGTTTCTGATTGTAAAATATCTAATTTATTTATTAAAGCATGTTCTAAATCAGCAAATGTTTGAGTACCTATTCCGATTGCATTTATAGTTACTATTTTCCCGTTAATGATTACTCGTAGGCTTGCAAATTGACCATTACCCTGCATCTCTATTGGAGTTTTTTCTTCTTTCATTTTAGTAATTGCACTTAAACCTCCTCCAGAAGATGAACCTTGTCCTCTTTGTGATTCATCTAGTATGGTGGTATAACCGCTTTGTTCAAGAAGTGCAGTTAATTGATTGGCTTCATCTGATACGAATTGATCTCCTTTATAATTAGATAGTAAATATAAGTATATTTCTCCATTTGGGGTTAATATTATTGGCATATGATTTCCATCAGTATCGACTATGTATTGGATATCTAATGAGTGCTGCATAAACCTTACACCGTTTTCTACAATTCCATCTTGATGGCCTGAAGCAAATAATTCTATTAATTCGGCTCCTAAAGATCTATATTCTGGAGATAATTTGTTCATATCTATACCTAATGAGTTCAATACAGCCTCCATTATTTGATATTCAGTTAATCGATTATTATAACCACTTTGCATTAAAACAGTTGAAAAAACTAAAGCAGTATTGCCACTAATATTTTCTTGTGTTATTCTTCCTGCTCTCATTATATCAATATCATCTCTGGGAGTTACATCATTGGTAATTATTAAACGATGCTCAAGCCCAATTAAAGAGTCAAAGTTTAATCCTATAAGATTTATTAAGACAGCAGGTAATTCTATTAGCTTAGTTTGAGTTGAGATAGGGGAATCTGCAAAACCAGTCTGAGCTAATTCTTTGTTTCTAAAAGCTCTATTTAAAACAAGATAGATATTACTACCATCTAATACGATACCTATTTGTACAAGATCAAATGATTGTTCTAATGTTCGTAAAGCTTCGATTGTTCTGGAATCAAATTCAAGACATGGAATACTTGTAGTGGCTTCACCATTTAGTCTTGTTAAATTTACTGATTCATTCGCTAATCTACAGCCATTAGGAAGATGAGTATTTGTAAAGGTAGCCCTTCCATTAACTGTTGTATCTCTTAATGTCTCAACAAATAATGGAATATCTGGAAAAGACCTAGATTGTACTTCTGGTTCGGGGGCTTGTTCTTGTTGAATTACTACTGTCATAACATCTTCCTGCTCGGGAAGTAAAAGAATAATTATATCGTGGATGGCATTCTGGCTATAACAGTTGCGGCACAGCAAGGGACTTTCACCCTACCTTGCAGTATTTTACTGCACGGCAGCTTTACCGTTAAATATTATTTTTCTCGGTAAAGCGTTTCCCCAATTATGACCTTAATGATTCGGTCACCAAGAGTGATTTTATTTTATAGAATTAAGTAAAATTTTGCAAAGATAATATATTAATCATATAATTTTTAAAACTATTAATATATTTAATAGGTATATTTTAAAGAATATTATTAGTAAAAAATGTTATATGTAAATATAAGATTTTTAGGAAATTATAGAATAAATTAAAAATATATTAGATAAAATGATTAAGAATCATAATATACAGGTTTGTGATCCAGCTGGTTATAAATATAGTTTGACTACATCTTTATTAATTAAAATGTTAAAGAAAAATAAAGTTAGTTGTATAGAAACTTCTAAACTGGATAAAAGAAGTCGAATTATTTTGTTTACTTTTCGCTCTCCTTGGCCTAATTTTTATTGGGCTTTACAAAAGATGAGAGATGCTAATATTCCAGTTCTTAGTAAAGATAGAACTAAAGACGATCCATTAATAATTTGTGGTGGGATTGCAATGCTAAATACTTTACCTTTTAAAAATTTTTTTGATGCAGCATGGATAGGGGATGCTACAAGAGATATGTTTAAATTGATAGCTAATATAAATGAGAGAGAGAATTTTAATAAGAAACAAATAATAAATGATTTGGATAAAAATGGATTCTTAGTACCTACTGTTGGAAAATGTATTATTCCTATACATATAAAGAGATCTTATTCAATGTTCGCTCATGTTTTATCACTTGATAGGGGTTTGCTTATAAATCGTTGGTGGAATAAAAGATTAAGTTCAAAAGCTGTTTTACAGATTGAAATTAAGAGAGGTTGTGGAAGAGGTTGTTCTTTTTGTGTAGATCATAATAAACCATCTTCAGGTATCAAAGCTAAAATGCTAGCAGATATAGTTACAAATGTATTAGAAAGGTATAAGAATTTATACCTGGTTAGGTTGTCTTTTTCAACACTTAATGAGATGGATTTATTAAAATATATTAATATTGTACAGAAGGTTAAAGGATCTCATAATGCACAATTTCGTATTGATATAGGATCTACTGTCCCTGACGAGTTTAGTTATGAAGTAGCTTGTAAAATTAAAGAGATAGGGCAGAATTCAATGGTGTTCGCTCCAGAAGTTGCACAGGGATTAATTGATGGGGTTGATTTAAGGAGAGAAAATAAGAAATGGTTTACAGATGAAATTTTATTTAAAGCAATAAATAATGGAGTAAAAGCTGGATTATCTGAATTAACTCTATATCATTTAACTGGCTTTCCCGGTGAAACATTTAATCATTTAAAAGCTTATGTTACTTTAGTTAAA
>CAZNER010000132.1:0-4367 GCA_964572065.1 uncultured Candidatus Saccharibacteria bacterium | reverse complement strand
CATCTTCCTTTCCTACGACCTCTAATTCAATCCCACAAAAAGGACACTCAATAACATCATCTATTTCATATTCTTTTTCAAGTTTTATATCGTTTTTACATTCTGGACATTTTAAAGTTTTTTCCATTTTGAATTATGTGACAATTTAACTATAATAGTGTTAATATATTATAACTAAAATTATTACTCAAATAAAGAATTTTGACCAAAACAAAAAGAGCATACGCTCTTTTTGTAAGAAACCTACCCCTTTAAGGGGAGCTAACAATATTAAAAACGTAATTTATAAATAAATATCACATGGGAATCTGGAAATATAATAAATATTTTGATCCGAAGGTTAAAAAAAATTACCGTTTAACCTTAGACGAAGGTAACACCCCATGTAAAAAATGTTTTAAACTTGCTAATATATTAAACATTAAAACAATATATTTAAAAAGAGAGGATTTAAATCCAACTGGTTCTTTTAAAGATAGAAGTATTGCATACCAATTAAGCGTACATTACCAAAATAACAAATCTTCCTTCGTTATATCCTCAACTGGTAATGCTGCTATTTCAAGTATAAGTTATTGTAAATTGTTTAACTGTTATCTATCCGTTTTTGTTTCTAAAAAAATACCTGCAGATAAACTCCTAAGACTTTTAAAAGCTATAGAAATAGAAAACTTTGATCATAGTATACTTCAAAAAGAGGATACACAATCAATTACAAAAGATAACATTTCAATATATTTCTCGAAGAAACCAAAATCAGATTCAATAAAATATGTAAATGAAAACAAATCTGTACATTTAAGAGGATCAAATGACGAATTGGCAACTTCAGGTTTTAAAACTATCACTTATGAACTGGTAAATAAAATCAAAAATATGGACGCTATTTTTATTCCATGCAGTAGTGGAACAAGTACAATTGGGATTTATCAAGGTTTCTTTGATATAAATAAATCATCTCCACCAATTCATATTGTTCAAACAACAAAAGTTCATCCAATGGCATCTGTTTTTGACAAAAATTACTCAAAAACTACTACAAGCCTTGCATCTGCAATATCTGACAGAGTAGCACATAGGAAAGACCAAGTTGTAGAGGCTATATCAAGAAGCGGAGGTTCAGGTTTGGTTATTAATGATGATGAGATTCTTACTGCACAGTCTTTACTAAAACAGCATTGCAATATTGATACATCCTTTGACTCTTCACTTTCATTAGCAGGATTGATAAAAGCCATAAAAAACGAATCCAATATAAAAAGACCCGTCTTAATTTTAAGCGGTAAATAAATATTATTATTGACTATGGTTAGTAAATGGATACAATAAAATCTTTAAAAATAAAAATTGATAAAAAAACAATCAACAAGCCGATTTTTTTTGTTACTAATGATCCTGAAAGGGGATTAGGATTAGAAAAGTTACTAGAAAACTACCATATTCTTTGTATTGATGATAATGGTATCGTTGACTATCTGATAAAAGAGAATGTAAAAGTATTCTCTTTAGAGAAAGAAATGCAAAAAACGAATCCAATTTTCAGGAATTCTAATAGGCTATTAAACCATAATCTAACTCAAAAATACATAAAAGAGAATACTAAATTAAAAAATGGCTACCTTATGTTTTTTAAGATAGCACCTAACCTCGCAACATCCGCTCGAAAATTAGGATTTGATATACTTAATACTTCTTCAAAATTAAATCACAAATTTGAACTCAAACTTTCACAATATGAATCAATAAAATATTTAGATATAAAAATCCCGAAAACTGTAATTACTATATTAAGAGATGCCGATTACAAAGATCTAACAAAAAAACTTGGCAAAAACTTTATCATACAATTTAATCGAGGTCATACAGGTACGGGTACAATAAAAGTCAATTCAAATATTGTTTTAGATGAAATAAAAAATAAATTCCCTAAAAGAAAAGTAAAAATTACAAAGCATATTTACGGACCTGCTTATACTTTAAATGCATGTATTACAAAACACGGAGTATGCTGGGGAGGACTATCTTATCAAATTACTGGTATAGAAGAATGCACCTCTTATAAAGCCGGGACAGTCGGCAATGACTGGTATTATCCTAAGGACCTTAAAAAGGATACTATTGACAAAATTGATAAATACGTAAAAATAATTGGAAATGAAATGGCTAGATATAATTTTAAAGGAATGTTCGGACTTGATATCGTTATCGATAAAAATACTAATGAACCTTATATTATCGAAATAAATGCAAGGCAGCCTGCTTCAATACCGATGTTTAACAAGCTTCAAATATTAAACAATCAAATACCTTTACAAATGCTTGCAATTGCTGAATTTTTGAATATTGATTATGACATAGATATAGAAACTTATAATAATACTGCTTCAAAACATTACAAAGCAGCACAATTATTTATTCGTAATAAAAATAGCTCTTCCGCAAAAATTATAGGCGGAATAAAAGTAGGCTCATATAGAGTCGTAGGAGATAATTCTGCTTATGACTGGAGTAGTGGTAAACCTAAGCTTAAGAAAAATGTAATAATTACAGACGAAAATAAAGATATGCCTTTGATTTTCAAAGAAGAATCATATTCAATAGAAGATTTAACTGATGGAGGAATGCTCATTTTATGTTCAAAAGAAGGGAAAAATATCAGTCAAAATTCGGAAGTTGCAAGGATACAAATTCTCAGAACAATTATAAATAAAAATAGAGAATTGACACCTTGGTTAAAGAATATAATTAAGGGCTTAAATAAATATATTGTTTTAAAAAAGAATAATAATGACTAAAAAATTACCAAATGAAGTACAAATCTTTATAGACAAATATTTTAAGCTTCCACTTAATGGAAAAAATGTCCCTTGTCCTTATTATATAAATATAAAAAAGATTAAGCAAAGAATGGGATTAAGAGTGCTTATAGGTAAAGGCACACCTGAAGAAATAATCCAAGAAAGTTTAATATATGAAAAATTAAGAGGAGTAGACTTCTCACAAATGACCGTTAATGAGATAAAGGAATTTTTAATAAAAAGACATATAGGAATTGATTGCTCTGGGTTTGTAACTCATATTCTTGATAAATGGCTTATTATTAATGGAAAAAAACATATTTGGAAATATTTAAAATGGCCAAAACAAAATTTGTATAGAATTATTGCTAGAAATTTCCGCCCAGTAGAAAATATTACTGCAGAAATGCTAACTTCAGATCTAAATACTATACAAATTAAAAATATTAATAATATTAAATGCGGAGATTTGATACGTTCACGTACTCCTAGAAGGAGTAATAATCTTAAATATGGCAATCATGTTATTCTTATTTCAGAAATTAATAAAACAAACGGCAAAGTAAATTCATTTGAATATGTACATTCGACTTGTAAATATGAAGACAAACATGGAGTAAGAAGAGGTAAAGTAATTATAACAAAATTTAATGAGCCAATTTATAAACAAAAATGGACTGATATTTACAAGGGAAAAAATTATACTCTTAAAGATTTACAATCTGATAAAGACTATTCTCAAATTAGAAGATTAAAAAATGTTCCATTGTTATAATACATTAATATGATATAATTGTGTAGTAATAATTAAAACTATCATTTACTAAATATGATAATAATATCAAATATACCTTAGTATAGCTCTAGAAGGAGTTTGATATTATTACATCTTTATAATTTCCCAAACTATAATTTTCTAAAGCTGTGCTAATTAGGCATATATTTCATTACGTTTATACATTTTATTTATTATAAATTAGAAATGGCTTTAGAAAAACTTAAAAAAATTGAAAAATATCTAAATAAAATAGAAGAACCTGAATTTAGATACAAACAAATATTAAACTGGGTATTTAGAAAAAAAACGGGGAATTGGAATAACATGATAAATATTCCAATATCACTAAGACTGGCTTTAAAGGATAGATTCGGAGACAATTATCTAACAATACATCCTTCAAATATCTATAAATCTAAACAAGCAATAAAGGTAGTTTTTGAATTAAATGATCAGAAAAAAATTGAAACAGTATTTATGAGATTCAAAAATAAGAAAAGCTGGAATTCTATCTGTATATCTAGCCAGGTTGGATGTGCTTTAAATTGTAAATTTTGTGCAACTGGAATAATGGGTTTCGTCAGAAATTTAATAACAGATGAAATAATTGAACAAATATTGTACTTTCATCTAAATAAGCTGAATATTAATAGTTTTTCTTTTATGGGGATGGGGGAGCCTTTGCTTAATCCAAATATTTTTAATGCAATCAATGTCTTAATCGATAAAAATTACTTCAATATAAGTCAAAGAAAAATTAGTATATCTACTGTTGGAATAGTATCTAAATT
>CAZNER010000131.1:0-4368 GCA_964572065.1 uncultured Candidatus Saccharibacteria bacterium | reverse complement strand
TTAAATTATAATAGAAGGTTATTATTCAACATCGTCTTATAGTGTTATAAAGGGTGAGTTCTATTAAACCAAGTTGTTTCTGTTTTATTTTCATTTCCAAGAGAATCATTTGCAAAGAAACTTATATTATAAACTCCTTTTTGTATTATATCTGAAAATTCTATTGAATAAGTATCTCCTATTGTGTTTATTAGAGATAATTGTTGTATTGTTCCATTAGGGAAGGTTATATTTATGTAAGTATAGTTTATTGATGCTCCCCCATTTGTTATTGTTGCACTTATGTTTATTGGATTTGAAACATTGTATATTGTTCCGGGTGTTGGTAAAATGTTTGTTACAGATGGAGGAAGGGCATTATCTATTGTAAAATTATCGTAAGTTAAATGGCTTTTAATGTCTTGAGGGTTATCACTTGCTCTTGCTGTTACATTCATTTTGTATTTTCCATCTGAAACTAAATTTGTGTCAAAGAAAACATGGACATCACTATCATCTAAGGAATAAAAACTATTATTTATTGTATAGTTTAAAGTGCCGTCTGTATTGTATAAATATAGACTATGATTTACACTGCCTACAGAATCAGGGTCAATAGCTATATTAATGTGGACTGTCATATTATCATGATAAGAACCATTTAAATTTCTATCTTCAAGACTTGCATTATGCTCTATTAGTATGCCTTGTATATAAGCTTCTATGTTTGGGCCTGAGATTGGGTAATTCACATCTCCAATATCATCTGTATAAAATGTTAAATTAGTCAAGTTATTTCCTAAAAGATCTTCTGCATAAACTCCTAATTGAAATTGATCCCCTGTTATTGATTTAGCAATCCATATATCTGGAGTAAATTCTGCCTGTATAAAAGAAACACCTCCATTAGTTGTGTACCAAGCAACTTGACTATCTTTGAAGCTTACATTTGTTCCACTTGTTTCATTTGCATATCTTATTAAGAAATATGTCCCTCCAGTTTGAAGTGAAGAGTAATAAATGTAATTTTCTTCAGTTGCAGTGATTCCTCCAATTTTTCCATTTGTTATGGCGAAGATATCAGAACGATAACTGCTATTTCTTGAGGAGTATACACGAGGAGAATCTAATTCTGTCTGATCTAAAGATTGTAAAAATACACAATTATCAAGATCATTGTTAGGAGGAATTCCTAACGACATATTATAACTGCTATTACAATAATATAATCTCATCTCTTTATTTGGATTCCCACTATAATTAAAATTCCCAAATGCAGTTACAGTATAATTAGAAGAATTTCTCATGGCTTCTAAATTCCAGAATTTTACAAGTAAGCCATTGTTTTTCCAAACATAATAATCTTGTTTGAATTCACTTTCCATGGCTCCTCTACTTAAAAATACCATATTTCTAAATACACTTGGTTCAACTTTAAAGGAATAATTTAATAGCGCCCAATTGCTTCCGTTTGTTATGTTTATCCTTATGCTACTATAATCATTTACTGCGTAAGTAAAATTATCTCCTCCTGCATTACTGCTTAGGTTAGTAATTCCAGCAAAATCATACCACTTTCCATCTGTTCTTCCATCTGCTCTTAATATCTGAGGAATTACTGCACTAGTGCAAGGACATGTAGCATTTTGTGCTTTATCATTTATAGGAGGTCTTATGCTCCAGAGATTTGGTATTCCTGGGCTTGCAAGCCCTTCAAGTGTTTTTGTTATCAAAAATCTTGAGATATTTATTCCATCTTCATCAGTACAATTAATTAGAAATTCAAACTTTCCTGTTGAATTTGCTTCTAAATCCAAAGGGGTTATTGATACAAGTGTACAATTAGGAGGCGTTGTATCTTCTGCTGAAACTGTAAATGTCCAATTATCTTCATACATTTTTGAATTATTGCTTTCATCATATGCTAAACAATTCCATTCATAGCTTCCACTAGGAATATTTGTAATATTCCAACTCGAAGAGTTTTCTTCTCCAGAAACATTCACTGTTGAGTATGGTTGCCATGTTCCTGAAATATTTGTATAAAGAGTTGAGTTTTTTAATTCAATATCATCTGTAACATCACAATTAAAAGTTACATTTGATATATTGAATATTTGAGTATCATATGGGGAAATAAGGGTAATTCCTGGAGGAGTTATATCTCCTACAACATTAAACCAAGTACTTTCAGTATTATTTGTTATTCCTGTGGTGGTGTTAGTGAAAATAGTAATATTGTATCTTCCAGTCTCTGCAGTATTACTAAAAATTGTTTTGTATGTATTTTCATTATAAAATCTAAATAAAAAAGTCCTAGTATCTGGACCATTTAGAATAAAATCACTTGTAGTAATATTTCCTGGACCTGCTGCAAATAAAATATTGGTTATATTTGTATTATTTATTAATGATTTTGGAACTTCTACTTCCATGCTTCTTAAATCTGCACTTATTGCATAATTTACTGAGGAAATAAGACTCCAATTCCACCCTCCAGCAGATTCATTATAACTGTAAATATTCCCATTTTCTACTAAATACTCATATCCATAATTCCATAGATTATTTTTGTCCCATCCTGTGCTTGAATTTAAATCAATATCTAAAAGAATGTCATAAAACGCAGGATAACTTATGTTAATGTCTCCGTAATAATCTGATCTTAAAAATAAAGAAGTAGCATTATTTGAAATAAAAGCTTCTTTTAAGTCATAAGTATTATTACTATCTATAAGAACCTCATCTTGGTCTGTTCCTATACTCTCTGTATTTATCCAGTCAGAAATGTTTCCATCAATTATTTTTGGAGTGGTTTTTTTCATTGTTAAATTTATTGAACTTGAATTAGGATAAGTCAGTTTTGCTAGTGCAGTATCAATGGTTCCGCCTGTTATATCTGATTGTATTTTTACAATTTCTTCTAAACTATAATTTCTTCCTTGAGTGGGGTAAATATTTGTAACATTTATAGGTACAATTTCTGATACATTAAAAGTTACTGAAGTATAATTTAGGTTTCCAGAACTATCATTGTTATAAGCATAAAGAGTATTTGAACCTGTTGTAAAGGTTACATTTATGGGAGTAGCATAAGTTATATTTGTTCCATTCCAATTATACCATGTAGAAACCCCATCACTTGTAATGTTTACTAAAATTGTGGCATTTGTATAGGTTGTATTTTGAGGTGAAGTAATATTTGTATAAAGTTGGATAATATCAAAATATACTTTTTCAGTATTATTTAATTCTCCTCCTGTATCATTAGTATATATTGTAAGATTATAATTTCCTATATTTTCTGTATTATTAAATTCATAAAGGTACTTTGTAAAATTATATATAAAAGGAGTTGAATCTGGAAAATAATCTGTATTTGCTCCATTACTTAGGCTAAAGAATATTTTAAGATTAGAAGTGTCTGAACTATTTATTCTGCTTTTTTTAACACTTATTTCCATACTGCTGTTGTCTGATGAAATTGCATAAGATACTGCTCCAGCAGATGTCCACCCCCAGCCCCCTCCTGTTCCAGAGTAATTATATAAATTTCCATTTTCAAAGAGGAAATTATATCCTCCTTGGATTGCACTTTGATTATATCCTGTATTTGGATTCATATCATCATCTATAAGGAAATCATAAAAATATGTTCCTGTGTCTATTCCATTTGCATTTGAGCCATAGATATCAAATCTAATTAGAATATCTGTATTATTGTGAGAAATAAAGGCTTCTTTTAAATCAAATTCATTAGGTATTGTTGCATTTGATTCATCTGGGTCTGTTCCAATGCTGTCTAAATTATTCCAATCAGTGAAAGTTCCGTCAATTGTTTTTGTTGTAGGATGTTGAGGAGTATAATTAATAGAAGTTGTATTTGGAAAATTAACACTGAATAATACTTCACTAATTGCATTGTAGTCGTCTGTTATGTTTGCAGTAAAAATTATGCTTGTATTTGATTTATATTTGTCTCCATTGGTTGGAGATTCAATTGTTACATTTGGAGGGTTTGTTGGACCTGTATAGTTTATTGTTAAACTTCTGTTTGTATTTGCCCAGTCTTCTTGTGATGAATTATCATATCCAAGACAATTCCAAGTATAATTTCCATTTCCTAATGATAAAGTCCAAGTTGTAGAATTACTCAAGCCTGTTATGTTTGTTGTCTGATTTAAGCTAAAGGATTCATTGCTTGAATTTGTAATGTATAAACTGATATTTGCAAGTTGTATATCATCTGTTGCTGAACAATTAAAAGTTACATTCACTGGTGAAGATGTATCATTGTAGTAATTGTCTTCTGGATTATTTAGAATTATACTTGGAGAATTATCTGAACTGCCTTCTTCAGGTTCATACACAGATTATCAATGGACTTAT
>CAZNER010000130.1:0-4391 GCA_964572065.1 uncultured Candidatus Saccharibacteria bacterium | reverse complement strand
GGAAATATATAAAGCTAAAGATATATTAGATCCAGCTAGAACATCTAGATATTATAAAATAAATAGTCATCTATTATTCCCAGATGAGGAGTATACTTTATATGTAGATAGTAGTTATTTCCTTATAGAGGACTTTACTAATAAATTACTTAAAGAAAAGGGAAATTATGATTTATTAATAAGAAAGCATTATGCTAGAGATTGTATATATAAAGAAGCTGAGTATCTTCTATCAAGAAGGATGCATAGATATGGAGATGGAGAATTAATACCAAAACAAATAGAGTTATATAAAAAGGAAGGTTATCCTAAAGATAACGGTTTAATTATGGGTGGTATAATATTAAGAAGGCATACTAAAGAAGTTAAGAAATTTAATGAAATGTGGTGGGATATGATTAAGAATTATAGTAGTAGAGATCAATTAAGTTTTAATTATGTGGCTTGGAAACAAGATTTGAAGTATAAATTAATAGAGAAGAAATTTCTTAGAGGGTATATTAAGAAAACTTATCATGGAGGCTAAGAATGAAAAAGTTAGTTATTATAACAACATGTGGTAATTCCGATAGACTAAAGGAAACTTTAGATACATTGAAAGAAGAGACTGCTGATATCCTAATTATAGATGATGGTAGTGATTCTGAGTATGATGTTGGGAAACATAAATTAATTAGGAAAGAAGAAGGTAAAGGATTGACAGATTCTTGGAATGTAGGTTATAAATATTTTAAGGATAACAATTATGATTATTGTGTATTATCTAATGATGATATAATATTCCCAGGGAGAGTACCACCTGATATGTGGAAGGGTTTGGAACAATTCACTATGCTAGGATTATTAGCTGATCCGATAGGTAGTGGTAGATTTCCAGGACAATTTCAAAATATAGAAACTTATCTTAGAGCAATAGATGATTATAAGGACACTATCACTATAAATAATAGATTACAGAAAAGACATCCATCTATAAGATTTTTAGAATTATATGATAATATAGTAGGAGAAGAATTATATATAAATGGTTTTTGTTTCTCATTTAACAGAGATATTATAAAAGCGGAATATGATAAAGACATATTATTTAATCCAATGAAGATAAACACTGGTAATGAAAAGGAATTACAGAAGCATAGATTATTAGATAAAAAGGCTATTTCTATTAAATCATATGTATTTCATTATAAAGGACAAAGTTTTAAAGAGAATCGTCAGGAGATAGTCAATAAATGATATTATGTAAATGTAAGTATTGTGGAAAAGAGGAATATGTGTACCCTTCTAGAAATAGAAAATTTTGCTCTAGAAAATGTTATGCTAAATGGCGTAGTGAGAATATAAGAGGAAATAACCATCCAATGTGGAGTGGGGGACAAATCAAAAGAAATTGCATATTATGTAAAAGAGAATTTTCATTTGATAGAGGTGATACTAAAAGAAGAAATGGTAAACTTGAGAAGAAATTTTGTTCAGTGAAGTGTAAATCAATTTGGCAAAGAGAAAATAATTGGTTTAAAGGTGAAAATAATCCTAACTGGAAAGGTGGAATAACTCCTTTAAATGAAGAAATTAGAGCTTCTCATAAAAATAAAATGTGGATAAAAAGTATATTTAATAGAGATGATCATACTTGTCAAGAATGTGGTACTAGAGGTGGCACATTACATGCCCATCATATTAAGGAGTTTAATAAAATAATAAAAGAAAATAATATAGAAAACTTTGAAGATTCTTTATATTGCAAGTCTCTTTGGAATATTAACAATGGAGTTACATTATGTAAGGAGTGTCACTATAAATTACATAGGAAAAGTGGTTAAATTGATTTGCATCACAATAGATGGCTTAAACTGGAAATATGCTAAGAAATATTATAGTGACTTATTTCCAGAACAGTCTATGAAAATGATAAAGACTAATGTTAGATACTTTTCTCATAGAGGAAATCCAACTACATTAGGATTAGGTTGTTTATGGTCTGGTAAGAAAATAAAAACATTTCATGACAACATGTACTATCATGTATCAGAAGAAAATAGACCTGTTGAATGGAAACTCAAAAACGATGAAAATATGGATTTAATATTTAGTTATTTTAAATCTCCAAAATTTTATGAGAAAGTAGCAGGACCAAGTCCTTATCATAACTATGAAACTTATAATCAAGAGTATGAGAATGTACCAGTTAAGAAAGTAGATTGTGAAGAATATTGTATCTTTAGTGAAGTAGCCAAACAAGATTACGATTTATTTTGGATACATACATCTATTATAAAGACTGGAGTTATGATGCCTGGACCGTATGAACAAGGTAGAATTCCATCAGTTATACCATATGATGTTGTTAGGAAGGATAAACCTCTTAAGAAGAAGATATATGAATTTGGTATACAAAGATATGCTCAAGCTATAAAGTATCTTATGGAATTAGCTAAACCAAATGAGTTATTTATTATATCAAGTGATCATGGTACATTAGTAGATACAGATGAGGGATTACCTCCACAAATTGATGATATACCTTTAATAGTTAATAGAGATATCAATTTAGATGATATAAGAGGACAATGGGAAGTTAAGAAATTATTATTGAGGTTAAAAAATGGATGAATATTTAGTTAAGGATGGTAAATTTAAAAAAATAATTGGTAAATTTAATCATAAAAAAATACGCTATCATACCCCCCCAAATACAATTTTTGTTACTAGAAAAGAACTTTTAAAATTATTGTATGATGATATGTGGGAAAAGTGTCCAAAATGTGGATGTGAAACTGTATATATCAAAATACATAAAGGTGAAATTGGAGATTCCATACACATAATTTGTTATGAATGCCAACACGAGGAGGATGTTTCACACTATGAATTGTGGTAAACAAAAGATATTATATTTAGGATACCCTAAGACAGGAACTAGTACTTTTGGTACTATGTGTGAAGTGTTGGGTTATAAGTTATATGAGAATGATTTAGAATTACAAAAAGCTTGGAACAAAGGGGAATATGATAAGTTATGGGAAGTTGTTGATAAATACGATGTATTTGAAGATACACCTTGGCCATTTACTTATAAAGAATTCGACAAAAAATATCCTGAAACTAAGTTTGTATTAGGTATAAGACCTGAAGATGGTTGGATTAAATCATTATTTTATCAATCTCTAAGGGGGAATACTGAACATAGAAAGAAGATAGCTGAAGGATACAAACATGAGTTTGGTTTTAAATACCTTGTACTACACGAGAAAGAGCTTATAGATATGTATAGAAAACATATTTTGGATGTAAGAGAATATTTTAAGGATAGACCAGAAGACTACATGGAAATAAATTTTTGGGATGGAGATGATTGGAAAGAATTATGTGAATTCTTAGATAAACCTATACCTAATTTACCTATGCCTTTTAGAAAGAACGCCTATCCCTATCCTAATTATGATAGACTATATAGATTGGCAACTAAGCAACCTAAGAGATTCTTTGGAGAAGAAGAATAATATGAATGATAATTATATATGCCCTAGTTGTGGAAAGGGATTAGAATGGGGTAAGAAATTAGTTAAAGGTAAAATAGTGTATTACTGGAGATGCTCTTGGTGTGGTTACGTAGGTGAGGATATAGTTACGATATGAATAAGATTATATGGTTTACAGGGTTACCTAGTGCAGGAAAGACTACATTAGCAGAAGAATTAATAAAATTAACAGATAAGAAAATAATATTATTAGATGGAGATATAGTAAGAAAATATGTATCTCCTAAATTAGGATACTCAAATAAAGATAGATATGAGCAGATGGATAGATTATATGGATTAGGTAAGATTATATTATTTAATGACTTAATACCTATTATTTGTACTAATACTGCTCCCACTAAAAGAATGAGTGACGTTATAACAATTTATGTTAAATGTAATGTTGAAGAATGTATAAAAAGAGATGTTAAACATCTATATGAAAAGGCTTTAAAAGGAGAAATAAAGAATCTCCCAGGAATAGACTTAAAATACAAGGAACCAATAAATACGTTCATTACTATTGATACTGACAGATATAGCATAGATGAGTGTGTACGTTATGTACATAAAAAACTAAAAGAGGAAGAGCTTATATGAAGGTAGTATATTCCTACTACGTTCTGGATTTAATGCATACAGGACATATATATTATATGAAACAAGCCAAATCTATAGCTGGAAAGGATGGATTATCCATAGTTGGTATATTATCAGACAAAGCTACTATGGAAAAGAAAAAGAAACCTATACTCCCTTTATCAGAAAGAATGGAATTAGCTCAAGCAGTTAAATATAATGACGTAGTTATCACACAAGATGAGTACTCTCCAATAAATAACATTAAGAGATTAAAACCTGATGTTG
>CAZNER010000129.1:0-4406 GCA_964572065.1 uncultured Candidatus Saccharibacteria bacterium | reverse complement strand
AACTTTATCTAATAATGCTTTAAACGCTGTATAAGACAAAACAATAGATAAAAAATATAACCCAAATCCTCCAAGCAATACTGTAATAATAAAATATACAGGAATAGAATAAAACGGATATACCCATAAACCGCCTAAATATGTAACAATACCTTCAAGGATAAAACCTCCCATAAAACCAATAATAAAATACGTCAATTTATTTGCATTTGTTTTTAATATATTCTTTAAAACTGAAACCTTATCTATTTTATAAGTAATGTAATCACAAATAAATGTAATACCTATACAATAAAGTGCAAAAAATAAAGTTAAAATTACTCCTGTTTTATATCTATTTGGAAAAAAATTTGGAAATAGAGATGCCGTTAAAAATATTATTCCCCATATTTGCCTTTTCCTATATATAAAACTCAACATAAAGTTAGTTATTAATTATTTAAAACAATTTTGAGCATATATCTCTTAATAAACACTTCTCACATTCAGGATTTCTTCCTTCGGTTTCCTTTTCATTTTTTTCTTTTGAGATATTTTAATAACTTCTTATAATTCATAGAATTTATGATATCCTTTTTTTCCAGCCACCCCCGTCTTGCCATGTACACAGCATATTTAATATTCTGCAATTGCAAAACACTATGTGAATCAGTTCCTATCGAGAACTTACATCCATATTTTTTAGCTAGTTTAGCTTGTTCTCCATTCAAATCAAGCCTTTCCGGATAAGCATTTAACTCTAAACAAATATTTCTTTTTTCTGCCTTTTTGCATACCGCCTCAAAATCAAACTCATAACCATCGCGTCTTAAAAGAAGTTTACCAGTAGGATGTGCAAACGAATTCACATATCGATTATCAAACGCTCTTAAAATTCTTTTTGTCATTTCATCTTTTCCCATTCTAAAATTTGAGTGAATTGCTATCAAAACAAAGTCTAATAGTTTCAAATACCTATCTTCAACAGTTAACAATCCGTCCTGTGCAATATTTACCTCAAGTCCTGGTAATATCTTTGTTTTCGATTTTACCGACTTTATTTTTTTAATATATTTAGGAACATCTTTACTATCAACTCCTCCAGCTACTTCTAACCCTTCTGTATTATGTTCAGTTATAGCTATATACTCATATCCTAATTTACTTGCTGCATCAGCCATCTCCTTAGGAGTATTAACTCCATCACTAAAAACAGTATGCATTTGCAGATCACCTTTAATATCATCTTCTTTAATTAAATTAGGTAAATTATGTTCTGATGCAACTTCAATCTCCCCATTGTCTCTTCTAATTTCAGGAGGCGGAGTTTTCATTCCAAGCTTTTGATAAATTTCCTCTTCACTCTTCCCAGCAACTGTTTTTCCTTTTTTATTAAAAAGACCATATTCATTCAGTTTAAATTTACTTTTAATAGCTTTCTGTCTAAGTTTAATATTATGAGACTTATCTCCAGTAAAATAAAGCATTGCAGCTCCCCAGCTGCCTTTATCAATTATCCTTAAATCTGCCTGCAGACCATTATCAAATTCAATTGTTGATTTTGTTTTCCCTTTTCCTATAATCCTAGATACACTTTCTAAATTAGTAAAATAATTCATAGAGTCTTCAGAATCTTTTGATACTAGAAGAATATCAATGTCTCCTATAGTTTCTTTTCTTCTTCGAATTGACCCTGCTACCTCAACCTTGACAGTGTTATCATGATCTCTTAATTGATTGATAACTTTCTCTGCATAAGCTAATGCCTCACCTAACATGAATCTTGTACTCCTTTTTCTAAACGATCTAATACCTTTTAATATATTCTTTTCTGTCTTCTCTCCAAAACCTTCTAGATTTCTAATTTTTTTATTCTCAGCTGCTTTTTCAAGATCTTTTACAGTCTTCACGCCTAATTCATCATATAATCTTTTAATTGTTTTAGGACCTACTCCCTCTATTCTTGTTAAATTTACTACATCAGCAGGTATTTGCTTCTTCAACTGCTCACAATAATTACATGTTCCGGTATTACTAATTTCCATTATCTTTTTCGCAATACTATCACCAACTCCAGGAATCTCTTTTAATTCATTTATATCATCAATACTTGAAACAGATTTGGGAAATGATTCAATTTCTCTTGCCGCCTTTCTGTAAGCTATTGGTTTAAATTTCTCCTCCTTCATCTCCAATATATCAGCTATCTCATTTAAAACTTGTGCTATTTGTTTATTTTTTATTGTTTCCATGTTTGTATCTATTTATCCTTTTATGTTTCCAATAGGCAATAACTTAACAACCCTTTTTGAAATCCCGGCAATATCAACTGACTCACACACGACATCAACATTTTTGTAAGCAATTCCTGCTTCTTCAGCTAGTCCTGCATATGATGCACTTCTTATATAAATTCCTTTTTCCTTCAAATTTTTCATTAAATCTTGCCCCTGTACTTTTTTCCTGGCTGCTCTTCTACTCATAGTTCTTCCGCTTCCATGAGCTGTAGAACCAAATGTTTCCTTCTCTGCTTCTTTAGTACCAACCAGTAAATATGAACCTGTTTCCATTGAGCCACCAATCAATACAGGTTGACCTACTTCTTGATAAATTTCAGGTATATCAGGATTACCTGGTCCGAAACTTCTTGTAGCTCCTTTTCTATGAACTATTATCTTACGATTACCGTATTCCTCTACTTTTGCTGTATTATGAGCTACATCATATATAAGTTCCATACCCATAGATTTAGCAGTGCCTTTAAATTCTCTCATGAAAGCCTCTCTCAGAAAATGAGTAATTACTTGTCTATTTGCAAAGGCATAATTAATAGCACAGTTCATAGCTTTGTAATATTCCTGACCCTCTTGACTATCAAACTTTACATAAGCTAGATCTCTATCTGGAACATCTATACCATATTTCCGCATCGCTTTATCAAATTTCCTTAAATAATCTGTAGCGACTTGATGTCCAAATCCTCGGCTTCCTGTATGTATCATCACACAAATTTGTTCTTCTTCAAGCCCAAAGACATCAGCCATATCTTTATCAAATATTCCTCCTTTAGGTATATACTGTATTTCTAAATAATGATTCCCGCTTCCCAAAGTTCCCAATTGTGATTTTCCTCTCTTCAATGCTTTATCGCTCAAACATTTCACATCAGCTTTATCTATCTTTCCATGACTTTCTATTCTTTCTAAATCTTCTTCCCAAGCATAACCTTTTTGCACACACCATTCGGCTCCATTAACTACAACTTTCTTTAACTCTTCTATATCCATATCAACTCCACTCTTACCAACACCAGTTGGGACATCCCTAAAAAGCCTATCGACTATATCTTTTATATTTCGTTTTACTTCATCTACTTTTAAATTAGTCTTTATTAATCTCATGCCACAATTAATATCAAATCCTATTCCCCCAGGAGAAATTATCCCCTCATCAAAATCAAATGCAGCAACTCCACCAACTGGGAACCCATATCCCCAATGTCCATCAGGCATACATAAGGCATAATTAATTATTCCTGGTAATGTAGCAACATTAGTTACCTGATCAAAGACACCAAGATCCATATCCTCTAGTAATTCTCTTTTTGCTATTATCCTAGCAGGAACTTTCATTCCATCTTTATATGATTTGGGAATCTCCCAAGTAGTATCATCAATTTTTTTAAACTCAGGTATCTTTATATTTTTTCTCATTAATATTTCAGTTCTTTAAAAAATTAAATATCTAAAACAATTCTTGCTTTATAAATACCTCTAGACTTCTTTAACTCAAACATATGCATAGTAATAGCCTTAATATCAACCTTAAATTTATGCTTTTTAGGATCCACTTTTTCTCCATATACATTTGCATTTAACTTATAAATCTTGTTCTTAGTTATATTAACTTTAAACTTACTAAATAATAAATTTTCTGTATCTTTATAAAAAAGAAGTTCATTTAAAAAATCAAATAATAGTAAATCTAGTTCATTGCACTTCAGTTTAATCTTTCTTTTTACCTTTGGGATAACCTTATCAATATCTGCCATAGACAATGTAAACGCAACTCCAGTATTTTTAAATAATTTGTTTATTGTTTTTCCTCTAACAGTGAAAGCAGTATCGGCAATAGCTATATCTTCATGGAATTTTATATTTTTTTTACTTAAGTTCATTTAAACGTAAATTTTTGAACTATATCTATTATAGATTATATATTTAATTATCTCAAAATTACTCATACAAATATCTGGACATTTATTTTTATGTATCATATATTATTAAAGATTCGTTAATCATGGAACAAGTAAAATTTACAGACATTTCGAAACAAAAGACTAAAAAAACCCTATCCTTAAGAAAAGAAAGAGACGCTCTCATTTCTTCTTTTATAATCTTTCTAGTATTGGATTTGTTTCTAGTAAT
>CAZNER010000128.1:0-4447 GCA_964572065.1 uncultured Candidatus Saccharibacteria bacterium | reverse complement strand
ATGATTATTTAATTGCCTACGATATATCTAAACTCTTTTTTATGTATTTATCAAATCTTTATGGTGAAGATACTATGATTCAATTACTTAAATCTAATATAAACTTTGATCTGTATTTTAGTCAAGTAATCGGCATATCTCCTGACACTGCTTATAATAACTGGATAGCAACGCTATAATTTTAATTTAATTACAGTTGTCGGGAAGTTTTCATTAATAGTATAATATATCTATCCTATAAAAAATTTAATTGAATATCTATGACAAAACATAATTCAAAATCTACACAAAAATATAACCATAAAATTATAAATCTTAATACTCTTCTCTTTGATATACTTAAAAAAGCTTGTAAAATTGCTGATGCAACCGCATCTTCAATTTGGCTTCTTCAACCCGACAAAAAAACAGTCATATGCCGCCAGGCTATCGGTCCAGGGAAAAAAAAACTTATTGGATGGGAATTAAATATCAAACAGGGCTTTGTTGGATGGGTAATACGAAATAAAAAGAGTTTAATAAAATCTGAAGCCATGTCCAATAAAATACATTATAAGAAAATATGCAAAAAAATTAACATCAAACTCGAATCAATTCTATCAGTACCTTTAATTTATCAAGATAAAATAATAGGAGTTCTTCAAGTAGTGGATAGAAAAACAAATCAGTTTAATAATAAAAGTCTAAAGCTTATCGAACCATTTGCAATCTCAGCCTCGATTGCAATAGAGAATACAAAAAGGATACAAAAAGAACAAAAAGATAGAAAAAAGACGGAAAATGAGTTAAGAAAAGCTCATAAGGAAATCGAAACACGATTAAAAGTAAGAAACAAAGACTTAAAAGAAATAAATACAAAGTTGAAAAAAAACCTTAAAGAAAAAGAAAAAATAGAAGAAGAATTAAAATTTCTAGCTAATCATGATTATCTAACAGGTGCAGTAAACAGAAATGGGCTAAAAGTAGAATTTAAAAAACAACTTGAAAATAACTTAGAAAAAGAGAGACAAAGTGCCATACTATTTATCGATATAGATGACTTTAAAAATATCAATAATACTTATGGACACACAACTGGTGATTTGTTATTAAAGAAAATTGTCCAAAGGTCAAGAGATATTTTACGATCAGATGACTATATAGCCCGTACTGGAGGAGATGAATTTGTAATTCTTTTAAACGATGTAAACATGGGAAAAACAAAAAAAATAACTAAAAGGCTTGCTAAATCAATCAAAAATAGTATTAGAATAAATAATAAATTATTTAAAATAACAGTAAGTATAGGTATAGTATTCTTTCCAAAAGATGGAGATAATCTGAAGAATCTCTTAAAAAAAGCGGATTCAGCTATGTATAAATCCAAAAATAAAGGAAAGGGTAGAATAGTATTCTACAAAAACAGCTGATTATAAACTTTTATTATAAAATCTCACTTTACAATAAGGGAATACAGCTCTAATACACTATTAACAACTCCTTCATCCAATAATATAAAACATCATTATCATGTATTTCTTCTACTCATACTTCTTTTAGAATAAATATAATGATATTATTAGAATAGATATTTTCTAACATTCAAAACTCTATATAATATTAAATAACATCAAATAAACTATTTATATGACAAAGATACAAGCATTTATACTAGGTTTATTACAGGGTATTACTGAACTTTTACCAATCTCAAGCTCAGCACATCTTGTTCTACTGCCTGAGATATCTGGATGGGAATTACAATCAACTTCTTTTGATATTATACTCCATACGGGTACTTTACTTGCATTAATAATATATTTTAGAAAAGACTTATCAACTATAGTAACTCAATTTAATAATCCTACCAAGAATAAATTACTTATAAATTTAATAATAACAACTATTCCAGCTAGTATTATAGGGATTGTTTTTAAAGATCTAATTGATGAACATTTTAAGAGTATAACTATAATTGTAGTTATGTTAATAACAATAGGTGCTGTTCTTCTATTTATTGCCCCCTTATCTCAAAATAACAAGAAGATAATTGCAAAACTGACTTATAGGAATGCTCTCTTAATAGGTATATTACAGGTATTAAGTTTCTTAAGAGGAACATCTCGATCAGGTATAACAATAATTGGCGGTATTACATCCGGCTTAGATTTAAAAAATTCAATTAAATATGCGTTTCTAGCTGGTATACCAATAATTGCAGCATCTTCCCTATATCAACTATTTGATTTTATATCAAATGGTTTAGGAAATATTGACTTACTTAACTTATTTATAGGGCTTATTACCTCATTTATAAGTAGCTTTTTAGCTATTAAGTTTATATTCACTTTTTTTAAAAATAATAGATTTATATTATTTGGAATTTATAGAATTATTCTTGGTATTCTAATAATCTTTTTATTACTATGAAAACATGTTTATATAGAACTTTCTCAAGTTTTATAAAAAATTATAATTTATCTAAAGTAGATAAGAACACCCTAATAATAAGTGATATTGATGGTGTATTCTTCAAAGGAATATATGATATTAGAGAGATAATCGGAGTTATGAGCAAAAATAATATTAAATCACTAAAGATACTATTAAAGAGAAATTCCAGTTTTTGGATTTTAACAAACAGGAATAAGATATTTAGGAATTTTCCTTTTATACAACAAATTAAAAAGGTCTTAGATTCTGCATCTAAATCAAATACAAAAATCTATATAGGTTGTGAAAATTTCCTACAGGACAAGCTTAAAAAATATGCTTTAATAATCAATTCAAAAAAACCCTCAAAAGCAAGTCAGAAAGTAGTAGAGAAGGGGATTAATAATTTTAAAAACGTTGTCTATATTGGCTCAAAAGACACTCCTTTTATTAACAAAGATTTTGAACTAGTAAATAGGCTGGATAAACAATTAACTAAAAAAGATTTTACTTATATTGAAATATCTCTTTGGGCAAGAAGAATCAAATAAATATAATTCTAGATAATATTCGGTCAGCACTTAATGTAGGTGCTATATTTCGGACATGCGATGCAGCTAATATCTCCAAGCTACACCTATGCGGAATTACAGCTTACCCACCTCATAATAAAATACCAAAAACAGCCCTTGGAGCAACTAAAACCGTATCATGGAAACACTATCAATCTACAGAAAAAGCAGTAATAAAAAGTAAAAATTTAAATTATAAAATTATATCAGTAGAGCTAACTCCAAAATCTATCAACTTTTGGGATTATAACTTCGAACAACCCTTATCTCTTATTTTTGGCAATGAAATAACTGGAATCTCAAAGGAAATTTTGAATTTATCAGATTCAATAATAAAAGTACCCATGTTTGGGTCTAAAAAAAGCCTAAATGTCGCTACAACCTGCGGTATAGTACTCTACGAAGTACTCAGGAAAATAAACATTTTAAAGGAATAGATTAAATTTATCTTAATCTACTATACTAAGGTCGTATAAATTTTAGGTTTTTAGGGAAATGTTACTGCGGGGAAGTAATCTTCGTAGGTACAAAGCTCTCCTCCAATGGCAGGCAGGTTGGAACTAACAATTACCTCTAAAAAAGTACTAAAATGGAAGCTTTTACAAAAAAGTTACGAGTCATATCTCCTATTTTATGATACTATTTAAAAATATAAAAGATCTATACAACCTAAATAAAGAATTTACAAATCAACACTTTTATTATATTATCTTCAGGTTAGTCATTAAAATAAAATATATGTTCCTAGCACATGGACCTGCAGGACTTGTAACTGCATACCTAACAAAAAAAATATGGAAAAATGAAAATTTTTCTGATATAGAACAGGCAATATTATATTCAAGTTCTATAATAACTGGTGTTCTTCCCGACTTCGACCTTGCTTACGCACCCTTTACAAATAATATACATCACCATTCTTTCATTACTCATAAACCTCTAATATATATAATTTTATCAATTATCTTATTTAGTAGTTCATATCTCTTTAAAAATAAACAGCGTTTCATCAAAAGCTTTTCATTTATATTCCTGTCAACAACTATAATACATATTTTAACAGACAGTTTAGCAGATGATATGCAACTCTTCTATCCATTTTTAAATAATACCTATAGAATTTTCTATGCTTCACCATTAATAAATACAAACAACTCAATTATCAACTACTTCACTACCCCAATATACCTAATAATTGAAATAATATTCATATTATCTGCCCTATTTATAACTTTCTTTAAATTAAGATCAAATAAAATTGTTTATAAATATACTTCTATATCACTTATAATAATTGGTATAATAGCCTTAATATCTACTATACTAGTTACTTTCATTATATGAAAAAACTTCGCTATAAAAGAGTCCTTCTAATTCTTATAATTATAACAGCAATAGTAGGTATTAGCTTATCCTTTCTCTATATTTCTAAGAAAAATATGAATGAAGTATCTCTAGATAAT
>CAZNER010000127.1:0-4492 GCA_964572065.1 uncultured Candidatus Saccharibacteria bacterium | reverse complement strand
GAAAGTTTATGAGTTTATATTTTCAAAGTTATCAAAGTCCCTTAGAAGAAATATTTATGGGATGATTGTAGGTGTAGAAATAAGTTATCAGGATGTTTCTAAGAAATTAAAGAAATACAGTGAGGAAACACCTTTAAAATTAATAATGGATATGGTTAATAAATCGATAAAAGAGAATCATATATTAGAAGATGATAAAAAATTATCAATTCTTAAGAAGATTATTAAAAAATTTGATATAGAAGCATCAAAAATGTTATTAAACTATTTTGTCGAAGAAAATGATAAATCAAAGAAATATATTAATAAAAAAGTAAAAAAATATTATGGGATTGAATAAACATAAAAAGGAAATATTACTTTCAAAGGGAAAGATTAAAGAGTTAAAAAAAGAGTTAAAAGGTATTAAAAAACAGGTTTTGAAGCACTACGAAGCAGAACATGAAACTATACTTGCAAGTATGAGAGAGGCAGCATCTTTTGATGTTACAATTAAAGTAAAACAATCAAGATTGAATACACTGAAAAATATTTTGAAAAATGTTAAAGTATTACCCAGTAAAATTGATAGTGATAAAGTGATTTTAGGATCTTGGATTGAACTTAGAGATGAGAATGATAAGATTATCAAATATAGAATAGTTCATCCCTTAGAGGCCGACCCTAAGAGAAGTTTACTTTCTGTTGAATCTCCTTTAGGAACATTGCTATTAAATAAAGAAGTAAATAGTATAGTCAATTTAAATGAAAGAGAATATAGAATTGTTTCTATTGAATAATTTACTTTACTTGATTCTATCCTTGATTATTGTTGAAACACTTTCAATTTTGACTCTTTCTTGTTTTAGATCATCTCTATTTCTGACCGTAACTTTTTTGTCCACTAACGATTCAAAATCTATTGTTATACAATAAGGAGTACCGATTTCGTCTTGTCTTCTATATCTTTTACCGATACTTCCAGATTCATCGTAAATAATATTACCTTTAATTTTATCATTTAAAGATTTGTATATTTTTTTAGCTATTTCTTTTAATTTTTTATCCTTTTGTAAAGGAAATACTGCAGCTTTAACCGGGGCTATCTTAGGATCTAAACTAAGATAAATCCTTTTTCTATCTTTAACTGTATCTTCTTTATATGAATCAAATAGTAATACAGTAATTATGCGTGACAGACCAAATGTTGGCTCTACGACATGTGGTATAAATTTTCTCCCATCCGTAGTTGTATATTTAAGATCTTTTCCTGTATGTTCAGAATGATTCTTTAAATCAAAATCAGTTCTGTAAGCTACAGCAAACATTTCCTTAAAACCAAATGGAAATTGATATTCAAGATCTTCGGTTCTTTTAGAGTAATGGGCTAATTCAAATTCTTCATGTTGTCTCCATCTTAGTTTCTTTTTATTGATACCTAACTCTAAAGCAAATTCTTTAATTTGTTCTTTCCAGTATTTAAACAAATCTTCCCATTTTTGCTTTTCAGGATCAAAAAAATACTCAAACTCCATTAAATCGAATTCAAGAGTTCTAAATGTAAATTGTCCCTTTGATATCTCGTTTCTAAATGCCTTACCGTACTGCCCTATTCCAAAAGGTAATTTTGGATGAAAAGTTTCTAGTATATTTTTATAATTTAGAAATAAACCTTGTGCAATCTCACCTCTTAAATAAGCAGCATTCTTTTCATCTTCAATTACACCAATTTTTGTTTGAAATAACTGATTGAATTTCTTTGTTTTTGATAATTCATTACCATCTGGACTTTTTATTCCTTCATCTTTAATTATTTTATCTAATTTTTTTAAACTTAATCCTTCAACTTTAATTTCTTTGTTCCTTTTAGAAAAATGATCTTCAATTAAGTGATCTGCCCGATATCTCTTATTTGTAACAGTATCTTCAACTAATAAATCATTAAAATTTTTTGTATGACCACTTGCTTCCCAAACATCAGAATTGATAAAAGTGCTACTGTCAATCCCAAAAATTTCTTTTCTATCATGTATGAATTTTTCCCACCATAATTTTTTTACATTTTCTTTCAATTCTGCTCCATAAGGACCAAAATCATATGTATTTGCCATACCGCCATACATATCACTTCCCGGCCATACGAATCCTCTCCTTTTGCTTAATGATACTATTTTCTCTAGAGTAACTTTTGGCATTTATATTATTAATAATATTTTAGATAAAAAAGAACCTCATATCTACAAATTGCTTTGTAAATAAGGGGTTCTTTTGGAACATTTAGAACGGTTCCACCCTATTTCTTAAGATTTTTCACAATCGAAAACACCTAAGCACTCTTAAAAATATTAATTTTTAATACCCTTTAATTTATCAAGCTTTCACTGATTGCTTGAATCTCTTTAATCGTGTTAAATAATACTATATTATTAAGAGTTAGTCAATAAATATTTTTGATTTTAATTCTTTTTCTAAAATTATATTCATCCATATTTTGATAATATTTTTTATTTCATTTTCATATTTTTTATCTATTTTTAATCTTAATGAATCAGTAATACTGTTTTTTATTAGAAAATTAATAATTTTAATCGTATTGTCATTAACAAGTGTACTGGCTTCATGCGTTTTTTTACAGATAAATCCTAATCTTTCATTAGATAAATATTTTTTATTATCAGAATTAAACTTATCACCGCTTATTAAACAATATTTCAAATTAGGTTCATAACCTTGATCTGTAATTAATTTAAGTTCAAATGAATGTAATAAGGTTTTACGATTCGAGTGTTTATTATTAAGAAATCCTAATAGTAATTCAAATAATTCATTTTGACTTTCACCTATATTTAGAAATTTATCTAAAAGTTCACATATATAAAATAAATTAAATGTGGACTTGAGATTCTTTTTCTTAGCTTCAAAATTATCTACTAATTCAGCTTCGATAATTACATCTAAATTTTTACCTTTTGCAAATGAAAATTTAGACAATGTCATTAAATCAATATTGCCTGCTTTTCTGCTTGTTATTTTTCTAATACCTTTAGCTATAGAATCAACTCTTCCGTGATATTTAGTTAATATTGATATAATTCTATCAGCTTCATTTAGATTAATTTGTTTAAAAGGTATACCTACGTCTTTGTAAGTTTTCATTTAATGATTATCTTTTTTAATTTTCTTAATAATTTCATTTAATTTTTCTAAAGCTTCAATTGGGGTCATTTTATTTATATTTATTTGTTTAAGTTCCTTTATAATAGGACTTTCAGGTAATTGAGTTACTAGAGGAATTTGCTTGTTTTCTGTTTTTTCTTTTTTATTTAATTCTGATTCAATATGTTTAACTTCAAATATACCTTCTTGTTCTAAACTTGATAGTATTTGTTTTGCTTTTTTAATTACTTTGTTTGGTATTCCAGCGAATTGTGCAACATGAACTCCATAGCTTTTATCGGTTCCTCCTAAAATAATTTTCCTTATGAATAATATTTTTCCATCAGACTCTTTTACTGAAACATTATAATTTTTTACTCTTTTAAGATATTTCTCTAAATCTACTAATTCATGATAATGTGTAGCAAATAAAGTTTTTGCTCCTATTTTATCATGTATATATTCAGCTACTGCCCATGCTATAGCAACTCCATCATAAGTACTAGTGCCTCTACCTACTTCGTCTAGAACTATAAGAGAATTCTTTGTTGCATTATTTAAAATATTTGCTGTTTCATTCATTTCTACAAGAAATGTACTTTCCCCTGATGCTAAATTATCGCTTGCCCCTACTCTTGTAAATATTCTATCTACAGGCTCATATTTCATACTTTTTGCTGGTACATAAGAACCAATTTGAGACATGAGAATAATTAACGCAATTTGTCTTATATAAGTCGATTTTCCAGCCATATTAGGTCCAGTTATAATTTGTATTTGTTCATCTTCACAATCTAAATAAGCATCATTAGATATAAATTCATCTTTATTAATATTTTCAACTACTGGATGGCGACCATCTTTTATTTCAATAATTCCTCTATCATTTTTTAATAACTGAGGTCTAATATACTGATTCAACCTTGCTATATAAGCAAAGTTTGATAAACAATCCAAAACACTTATAGATTCCGCTATTTTTTGAAGCAGTTTAATCTTTCTGGATATTTTTTCTCTTATTTCTATAAATATTTTATATTCAAGTTCAATTGATTTTTCTTCAGAATTCAATATAAGGTCTTCTTTTTCTTTTAACTCTTTAGTTATAAAACGTTCTGAATTTACAAGTGTCTGTTTTCTAATATAATTATCTGGTACTTTATCAAGATTAGATTTTGTAACTTCAATATAATAACCAAATATCTTATTATATTTTACTTTTAATGATGATATTTTTGTTCTTTTAATTTCTTCATTCTGAAGTTGTTTTATCCAATTTTTTCCTTCTCTAGTAGCACTTTTAATCTGTTTTAATTCTTTATTAAATTCTTCTTTTATTATTCCACCTTCCATTATT
>CAZNER010000126.1:0-4512 GCA_964572065.1 uncultured Candidatus Saccharibacteria bacterium | reverse complement strand
TTGCAATACCAGTTACCGAACTTGAATTAAAAACATCAACTTGTCCTGTATCATTATTAGTTAATGTTAAACTAAAGTCTGTAATATATGTTCCGGTTGCTATATTTTTAATCAAAATATTAACAATGCTTTGGAAAGTATTATAAGTTTGATTTGTATAATTTGATATAACATCTACAATATATGTTTGATTAAAATAATTGTCTCTAAAAAATGTAAAACTATAAGTTCCGTTTGATAAATTTCCTATATATGCTTGATTGCCTGTAACGTTTATAGTTTCATTTACATATAAACTTGAACTAATTGTTTCAATATAAATACTAAAATTATCAAATGTGGTATTATCATATCTATTGAAAGAAGAAACATTTACTGCTCCTCCTATATAAAAAATATAAGTAGCATTAAGAATATTTGTTCCTCCTAAAGAATTAAATTTCATAACGTCTTTTGCTTGGTTACTTTCAATAATAACATCATACTCATAATCACTAATTCTAACAATACTATATTTATCTATATCTTCATCAACATCAGCAAAATCAATCCAATTTCCAGATTTTGTTTCTTCATTCCAAATAACAAAATGCCCAGGATATTCACTTCTGTCTCTAGGATATATTTTTTTATCTGATTTAACTTTGAATTCTCTTTTTTGTTTTGCTTCTTTAAATTTAAATTCAAAACTATATCTGTCAATTGTTTTTTCTGTATCTATACCATCAAACCATTTTGTATCATCTTTTGTTAAAATTTCAATATTTATATCTTCTGTTGTTTTATATTTTAGTCCATCATAGACTTTTTCTACATCATATTTTCCTATAACTTCATCTGTATGGTCATCACTTCCACTTAAAAACACAGTACACGTCTGAGGAGTTTGGTTATTCAACGGAATTAAATCATCAAATGTATAACTTGTATCATTAATATCTAAAATTTCACTATAATATAAACTCTCATTAATTGAACAAGTAATGTTTATCATTGCTTGAAATAAATTAAAATCAAATAAAGTTAAATTTAATTGTAGGTCTTCCAAATAACTTGTTTTCACTGATGTGTTATCTTCTTTAAATCCATTATTAGGATTAAAAATAAATAAAGGAAACGAAACATCTTTTACCGTAAATGAAAAATTATCACTTGTGTTTGTGTTTCCATTAGGGTCATTACATTGTACCCTCCAACCAATATGTGACATATTTGTTATACTATAATTTTGAATAGTATAATTCATTACTAATGGTTCAAAACTTACACCCGAAAAATTCTCCTTATCTTCCCATACTCCTGTATCATTCATTTGTAACGTACAGTTATCAACTTGCCAATTATCAGTTACAGTTAAATTCATATAAAATACTTCTCCAATTTGTGGAGTAGATATTGTTTCACTTGTTTCGTTATTACTAAACTGTGGTGCTATTTGGTCTATATTATATTGTGAAGAGTTTCCTGAAGTTAATATTGAACCTGTTGAATTTAATAATGAACACTCTAAAATAAAATTATCTTCTATTGTATAATCAGTATTGTTATATAATGTTGATACTAATGTTTTTTCGTTTAATGGTAAAGGATTTCCTATTCTCCATAAAGCTTCTTCATAAAACTCAGCCGCTAGTGCCGAATTTCCACCTGCTCTTGCCCACCAATTTCCCAAAACTGCGCCTCTACTATAATGTGCCCCTGTTGCCCAATCCCCATCATATAATGATGTTACACTACTTACTGAACTGCCATCCCCTCCATTTAAAATATTTGATTCAATACCTATTTGGTTCCAATCATTAATAGATTGATTATAACATTCAACATAACTTACCCCCCTATAATTAGGAGCACCGTCATTATATACTCTTGCATATGTTCTTAAATAATATTTGCCATCTGTTGTATTTATACATTCATTTGAAAGCGTAATATTATAATGGTAAACTTCACTACCATTCCATCCATGTTTAACTTCCCATATATCTTCTTGATAAATTTCTGAATAATTATAAATAAAATATACATAAGGGTTATCTGGTGCACTAATTATTGTACCTGCAGTTTCTTGATAATAATCCACACTACTTGCTGAATAATATTCCTCGCCATTCTTATACCAAGTATAAGAAACATTCATTTCTGTTTCATTTCCGTTTGATGTAATGTTACACCATCCACTAATATTATTTAAATTACTATTTGTTGAATTTATTATTGCATTAGCTGTGTATGTTGTTGTTGGTAAATATTTTTCTGGTATTCCATTATTTTCATATAAATTAACTATCTGTTGATGACTTAAATAATCGTCATAAATTATAACTTCATCCATTCTACCATCCCAATAAAAATCACTATAATTTCCTGGTCTTCCAATTGCAAATAAACTACCGTCTACCATTGGTGAAGTTGTCGTCCATTCCATTATTTCACCATTGATATACATATAATAATCATTATTTACTTGTCCCGATATATTATGCATTACAAAAGTATGATAATTCCATTCACCTTGACCAAGATAATTAGTTGTTTCTATTGCTGTTGGGTAAATATACCATTTTTGAGTTGCTGCATAATAATCATAATAAGTAAGTCCTGCATTTCCATCTGAATTTAAAAATCCCCATGGTGACCTTGGTGCTGAATTTGTATCTGACCATATCCAAGCTGAAATAGTTAAATTTTTAGATTTATTATAAGTCCAATCCCCCATTAAAAAATCTTCAACTCCACCAAATTCATAACATCCTGCTGTTAAACAAGAAGCATCTTGATGATTAGTTGGTGAACCATTTATTGTTAAATCATTATTATTAATATAATCATTAGCGTTTATATCTAAAGGATAATAAGCAAAAGGTATTGGTTCTTCTTTTGTAGTTACATCAGTTCCTGTAATATTAACATACCTTGTATATTCCTCCCAACGAGCACCAACTGAAACACAAGTAACTCTTTTCATTGTAAAATTAGCTTGTCCTGAAGCTAAAAGTGCCCCTGTTTCATCTAATATGAAAACTGTTCCATTTGCATATTGACCAAATTGATAAATACTCCCTGCTGGTATTGCTCCACCTTCTGTAATGTCTGCGATAATTGATTTAGTAGATTCATTAAATTCAAATATAGAAGACCTTACTCCACTTGCTGAACCCATCCAAATATGAAAACCAACTTTTTCTTCCTGGTCGTATATGTTATGTGAAATCCATTCGGGATGATTAGCTTCATAATAAATATCCATTTGCCATACTATATCTTCTCCTGTTGCATTTAAATTTACATTATCTGTTAAATTAAGATAAGCCCATTTTTCAGTAGAATCTGCAGTTCCAACCCTAGTATTAGTTGCGTCCCACGTTGCTTTTGTTTTTCCTGTTCCAGCTATTGTACCAACTCCAGGACAATCTCCTGCTGTCCATTTATATTCAAAAAAACTTTCATCAACCCACCTTTCAAGAAAAATCGTATCCTCTGCTGAATAAACTAAACTACTTAAAACTAATAATACAAAAAATGAGATTATTATTTTTCTAATCATTGTAAAAAATTAATACCCAGATTGTTGTTGTAGTACATACGGTTGTTGCATAACTACTCTTTTCTTATATGGGCCTCTAACATAAGTTACTGGTCGTTTACTAAAAGGACTATATGTTGTTGTTTGTGGATTTTGTTGAACTTGTTGCATAGATTGTTCTTGTTGCATAGGTTGTCCTTGTGGTCCTTGAGCAACTCCGTAATATTCACTTCCTGTCATTGGACTTCTATCACTTCTAAATTCATTTAACATTGATGCTCCGTACCACCCTTCTCTTTTTATACCCATTAATGTATTTACATTATTTCCTGAACTTCTTTCTAAAGACTCTCTTCCAGGCATTGGTTGTGCTCCTGCTCGTAATCCTTCATAAAGTCCTTGTAATTCACTTCTAGGTTTTCTTTTAGAACGTCCAACTGCACCTAAAATCTTTTCTCTTGCACGTCTTCTTTCTAATTCAACTTCTGCTTGTGCAATTGCCTTTTCTCGAACTTTTTGTAATTCATATGCTCTTTGCCTTTCTAATTCTTTTTGTTCTTCAGTTTTAATTAATCCTGTTGTTTCTAAAAAACTTTTTGTTCCTTGAATAAATCCTGGTTTTTCTTTAGTACCTTCTGTTGAAACAGTTGCCTCAGGTATATATACATCTCGAGTAGTTTCTGAATATACTGGGTCTAAATTTGTCATTCCTGCTTCATCTTGATATACAGGTTCCCCACTTTTATCTTCCAATTCATAATAATATGGGTCTAAAGGAACTGGCTTAACAGGAGCATCTAATTCGTTTAGTTCCTCTTCTGTTGGAATCTTCAAAGAAATGTTTTTATTAGATGAAAATCTATTTTTTATTCCACTAAGCATTTCGTGAAATCCTGCTTGTTTATTTTTATCATAAGGGTCACAATCTAAAATATTCATAACTCTATCACCATCATAATCTCCAAACATAGATAATCCTTTTTGTT
>CAZNER010000125.1:0-4517 GCA_964572065.1 uncultured Candidatus Saccharibacteria bacterium | reverse complement strand
CTGTCCACAAATAATCATAAGCAGTAGCACCTATCCAATATGTATGTGCGCTTGTTTTTAATTGACTTAACTGTAAATCAAATGACTCAATTATTTGTTGTATTATAGAATAAGGCTCTTCATACGTAAACCCATCACCGTCATGTTCAGTTAAACATTTAAAATTTTTTAATTGTCTAGTTTGTAATTCACTTTCAAATTCCTCAACCTGTCTTATATTATTAGGCATTGGATTAAAATCATTTGGATCTGGAATTGGATCAGGAGCTGAAAAACTGTAAGGAGGACCTTCCCCAGAACCAGTTATTAAATCTGGTAAAAATAAAGGAACTTCTCCGGCAGTTCCATAACCTTGACCCCAATCACCTCCGGGCTGAGTGAAGAAAGACTTAGCAATCATCTGGCTTTCGCTCTCCATCTCTGTAGCTCTATCACGTACATTTATATAACTACTAATACCGCTGGCAACTGTATAAACCAAATAATATTTATTATCACTCTCATCATCATTAGCAATATATTCTATATAACTACGAATTTTCACTGAATTCCAAATATATTGACTTCCTGTATATGAGGATGAGCCATCTGCTCTACATGTTACAATAGTCATTCCTTCATACGAAGTTCCTGAAGTATAATCAACACTAGCTTCACCATTAGAATCTGTTGTAACCTGACCATTTAAAGGATCTAATACAGCTCCTAAATCACCGCTTTCTATATCTACTACGACATTAACGTCTTTTAATCCTACTCCATACTGGTCTATAACTTTTACATATAAAGTTATTGTATTACTCTGACCAATCATTGTTGAATTATCTGTGTATATTTCTATATTATTAGAATAAGGTAATAATGTATTCTGAATATAATTATACCAACCACTCCAATTTTCCGTGGTCTTATTACCATCATCATCCCGTACAGTTCTTCTATCTGCAAGCAAATAAACACTATAATCTTCGAATACTACATCTTGAATAGTAAAATTTGATTTATCATCATCTTCAAGATTATTCAAATACATTGATCGCCAATTATAATATGAAGCATATGGATTTATAAACAACATATTATCATCACAAATAGAAGCTACCGTTTCACTTAAGGGACACCATCTAGAAGAATCCACATTTTGATAAACCTTATCAGTATTACTTTCTACTACAGTACCACTGTCAGCATCTATCTTGAAAATAGTTCCTCTAGATGTATCACCGCCTACACCTAAATTACTAATTAAATACACATTGTTATAAAAAGATACTTGATCTCCTATAACATATTGATAATTCAAATTTGAAGTTAAATAAACTTTACTTCCAGCAACAAAATTAACTATTACCGATTCTGTAGCGCCTTCATTATCGGCGTCATTGCTTGGTCCTAAAAATAACTCCATTCCTGTGGTTATTCTGCTTGTGCTGTTGAGATCTATGTAATTTATTCCACCTGGATTGTGTAATGAAAATGTTCTTTCATAATGTTCAACAGCCGCTGACCTAAGATCATAATAATAAAGTCCAGTTGTATATTTTATAATCTGGCTTTTTAAATTTAATTGTACTGAACTTGGTCTTGTTTCCCATCTTTTTATTATACATTTAGTAGAACTTATTCTTTCAATTGTGAAAAAAATTAAATCATCAACTATAGTTGTAAGATTAGATGGGCCAACATATTCTAAATGTATTAACTCATTAACTATATTAGAAGATAAACTGTAATCAGATATTAAACTACCTGCTGATGTTTTTATCCTCATTATAGTATTAACGTCATCTTGATTTATACTACAAAAAGTCCCATCAACCGGCCCCAAACAAAAGTTTGGATATTTAAAATGTACATTTTCCGCCATTTACCTTATTCCTTTATTGTTGTGCCGTAGCTGTAATTCTAACTTCATTAGCTGTAGATCCTGCCTTATAACTCACTGTAGCCACACCGTTAGCGTTTGTACTCGCCGGGGAACCCATAATATAACCATTAGCATCGTCGTCTGTAAAATAAACTAATTTACTTGCTATTGGGTTTAAGAATTGATCTTTAACGATAGCAGTAATCTGGCTTGTACTAACTAAATCTGCTGGTAATATGGCTGGGTCGGCGCTTAAACTAATACTAGTTATAAATGGATTTAAAGTTGAAAGTTGGTAACTATAAGCAGAACCAGCAAAAGTATAAGTTGTACCATAATAAGTAGCTTTAAGTTGTAGCCTGTAAACGTTATCACCCCAAATAGTTACATCATAAATAGGAATAACTGTAGCATTATCGTCCTCTACATTATCCATAACCATAGACCCAAAACTGGTACTGATATCATCCGGATCTAAAAATATCATATTAGTTCCTTTAACATAACATATAGCATCTGAACCTGCGCCATAAACATCTGACATATCATAAAATGTACAAGCGTCTATATCAGAATATGCTCCGCCTGAATACTTAGTTATTAACGAACCGGTATAAGCACTAAATTTATATAATGCTCCTCCAGCAGACACCCCATCCCAGTTATTAAAAATCCAAAAATTATTAAAGAAACAAATAGGGTCACCGCTGTCATATGCATACGTAGTTGTCCCATTAATCTGTACCCAATCTGCGCCGGCTGAGTTAACAGTACATTCTTCAACCTGACCACTAGAATTAGGTCCTAATGTAATAGTCATACCACTTGATAATTTAGATCCATCAGTAATACTTAACATGTTTTGACCTGCTGCTTCACTACCACTAAACTCTATATGATAATGTTCTACAGTAAAAGCATCAGATTCATATTTATGACTGCCGGTTTCCACAAGACTGAAAGTATCTCTTAATTTTAAAACATAATTGTCAATATACCATCTTCTTATCCTAATATCATTTCCCGTCAGATTTTCCAGCGCCCAGAAATTCCTACCATCATACTCTAAACTAGATATCTCTGTATCTATAGTAGTATCAAGGGGATAAGAAAACGCTTGTGTACCGTCATCTGTCTTTACAATAAGACTGTCTGTATCCTCGTCCATCATATAGAAATAACCATCTACAACTACAACGTTTTGCTTTCTTAGAGTTATATTTTCATAAGCCATTTAAATTTCCTCCAATTAAAACACTTGTATAGGCACACTTAAATCTAAAGAAGTACCTAAATCGGTGTTACAAATAAATTCTCTAATTCTTTCTTTTAATTCCACTTTTGAATAAGGTATTTCCTCAAATTTCTTATTCCCAATACCCACTCTTAAAGTAATCAAATTTGGACCCTTAGTTTTATCTAATATCCCTTCCAACTCTTTTAAAGACCCGCCTTTGTTAAAATAATCATCATACATATCAACACCAAATCCAGAATTAAAAAACATACCTTCTACTGAAGATATTCCTTCAAATATGGTTGGTGAATTACCGTCATCAACATATCTACCGTCAATAAACAGTACATAATAAACATTAGCACATTTACTAACCGCCATTTGTATTGCCGCACCAGCTTCTTTTAGAAAATCGTAATCGTCGCATAAAATAAAAACTCTTTTATCAGTATTCATAGCTATTCCTAATGCAACTGATGCCGCTATACCTTTTGAATCTTCAATATAGAAATAACCGTCGTTATCATATCTATAAGCTTCTTCACATAAACCTTTTCCCGCAATAATAACAACATCATTGTTTTCTAAAAGAGATAAAAAAAGTCTAACTGAAGTGAATCTTTTTTTACTTTTTAACATGTTATTACTCCTTTTCCTATATAAAAAATACCCGGCACCTGTAATTTTTCAGATTTATTAGATAATAATTTTAATTTATTAACAAATTTATTATCCTTCAATTCTGATTTAGGTATTCCTAAATTTAATTTCTTATTACTTTCACTATAAGCTAAAATTAAAAATGAAATATTGTATTTGCTAACGAAATTAACTATTGGATCATGGATGACATGAATATTATCAGCGTTTATTAAAACACCGCTTTTAATTCCCGCCAAACTCGCTCCGCAAGCCATTCCTATAGCTACTCTTTCATTAACTGCTGGCACATAATGTAAAAAGTCTGGATTCATTTCATCATATAAAGATTTTAATCCTTTACATGGTACACCAGTAAAAAATCTATAATCTAATTCCTCACATAAATATTCCCAAAACTCCTTTGCCTTGACCATAACTTCCTCCTTAAATATTATCCATTCGAACAACCAGCTAATTGTTTTATACCAGCTATCATATCACCAAAATCAGTGGCATTTCCAGTAGACGTAATTGTCACATATTCCATAATATCTACAGTATCACCACCGCCAAAAATACCTCTATCGTTAGTTCCGTTAGAGGTTGCGCTGTGTCTGTATTTATCAGTAGCTAAATTACCAAAACTAGTAGCATTACCTGTTGATGAAATTGTAATATAGTCAATTATTTTATAGGTAGCGGCGCCAATACCTCCCCCAAATATACCTCTATTATGCGTACCATTATCTGTAGCGCCCAGACTATATCTAT
>CAZNER010000124.1:0-4554 GCA_964572065.1 uncultured Candidatus Saccharibacteria bacterium | reverse complement strand
AAGTATATTCATTTATTAGGAAATTCCCCCTTATTATATTTTTTGATTTTATCTACTATTATACTTGACATCTATATATTTATAATTTAGGATGGTGATAGGTGGTGAAAAGTGGTGAAAATTATAATTAATAATAAGAATAATGTTAATAGGGGAATTTTTAAATAAACTAGGAGAGAAGAATCGGGTAGCTCTTCCAAAAAAATTTAGAGAAATATTAGGAGACGAAGTAATTGTCACACGAGGTTATGAAGATTGCTTGATATTGGTAAACAAAAGTCAGTGGAGAAATTTATTACAGATATTTGATGATAAGCCATTTACTACAAGCCCAGTTAGAGATACAAGGAGATTTTTAATAGGTGGAGCTCAAGAGGTCAAATGTGATAATCAAGGAAGATTTGTTTTACCAATGAATCTTAAGAAATTTTCTGAAATAAAGAAGGAAGTTGTTTTTGTAGGTTTAGGGGATTGGGTAGAGATATGGGATAAAGATAAATGGGAGAAACGAATGGATATGGTTAAACCACAAGCTTCAAAGATAGCTGAGAAGCTAAAGGAAAGTGTTGAGAGTAAAAATAATTAATATTGGTTGGACTGATGAAAAGTATACATAAACCAGTTCTTTTAAAAGTAAGTATAGATTTACTAAATGTTCAGAAAGGAATTTATGTCGATTGTACGCTAGGAGGAGGAGGACATACTCTAGAAATTATAAAAATTTTAAAAAAAGATGGGGGTAAAATAGTATGTTTTGATATTGATGAAGAAGCAATTAAGAGATTCGAGAAATATTTAATTAATAATAATTGGAAGAAATTAGATAGATCATTTAAAAAACGAAACTTAGAGCTGTTCTTGATTAGAGAAAATTTCAAAGAGTTAAGATCAGTTTTGGATGAATTAAAAGTAGATAGAGTCGATGGGATACTTGCTGATTTAGGTATATCATCTGATTTGTTAGAAGATGAAAAAAGAGGGTTTAGTTATATGAAAGATGGTCCACTGGATATGAGAATGGATAAGACTTTGAAAGTTAAAGCGTCAGATTTAGTAAATGGTTTATATAAAAATGAATTAGAAGGATTATTTTTAAAGAATGATGAGATTTACGCTAAGAGAATTGCTAATGAAATTATTAAAGAAAGAAAAAAGAAACTAATAAAAACAACATTGCACCTTACAAATATTATTAAGAAAGCCTTGCCTTTTTATTCAAAAGGTAAGAGTTATCATTCCAATAAGAATGACAAAAGCCAGTTGTATAGGCATAGTAAATCTTATTGGATAAAACCGGCGATGCGGGTGTTTCAAGCACTCCGAATAGCAGTTAATTCTGAACTTAGTTCTCTGCAAAGTATGCTGCCCCAAGCTCTTGATTCACTCGCTGCTGGTAATAATATGGTGATTATTAGTTTTCATTCAGGTGAGGATCGGATAGTTAAAGAATTTATTAAAAACAAAGAGAAAGAAAATAAAATTAAAAAAATAAATAGAAAGCCAATAGTACCAGGTGATTATGAGATTCAGAAGAATAATAGATCAAGAAGTGCTAAATTACGTGCATTTAAAAAATTAGAAGCTGCCAATGACAGATAGTAAAATAAAATCAAAATTTAGACCAAGTTTATTAATAGTTTTAGCAATAATACTTATAATAACAATGTTATCTCAGTTAGCATTTCTATCTATATTTGGTACAAGAGGAAAGGAAGTCGCTCAGATAAGAAAAGAGCAGAAAGAGGTAATTTTGGAAAATGAATTATTAGAAGCTGAAATAAGTCAAAAACAGTCATTAGTAAGGATAAAAGAGCTTGCAACTGAGGAGTTAGGTATGGTTAATGTTGGAGATGTGGAATATATTACTCCAAGTGCTACTATAAGTTCGAAATAAATTTCTTAGAATAAAGTCTTCGTGAATTTACAAAATATTTATAATTGTATTAGTATATAAATAGAATTATAAAATAAATATATTTAAATGCTTAAACAAGTATCATTGTGGAGGATAAAATTTGTTTATATAGGGTTTGTACTTATCGTTTGTGTAATAATAGTATTCTTGTTTCGTTGGCAAATATTTGAATATGATAGATACAGAGTATTAGCAAATCAAAGAGTCAAGGATTCACAGTTAGCATCTCTTCGTGGTTCTATATTATCTTCAGACGGTTCGCCTTTAGCTTATAGTGTACCAGTATATGATGTATATGCTTATCTTCCTGAGATAGAGTATGCTGAAGAGCTTTTAAGGCAGACTAAGTCAGAATTTATTGTTAAAGTAAGTGAAGTATTGGATTTAGAGGAGGAAGAATTAAGAGATCAGCTTAATTCTGATATTGTGTATACAGTTGTTAAGAGAGAAGTATCTGTTGAAGATAAAGAAACTCTGGAGGATTTAAGAACTGATAAGAATAATGATAGAGTAATTGAAGGCTTACATTTTGAACCTTCTGAGCAAAGGATTTATCCAGATGAATATCTTGCAAGCCATGTGATTGGATTTGTCGGAAAAAATTCATTAGGCGAAGATGTGGGTAGAAATGGAGTTGAAGGTTATTGGAATGGAGACTTGGCTTGGAAGAAAGGATATATAATCGAAGAGACTGATAGTTTTGGAAATCAGATTTTAACAGGTGAATATGAACCTATATATCCCAAAGTGGGTAGAAGTATAAGGTTAACAATTAATAGAGGTCTACAGGAAGTTGTTGAAAGAAAAATACAGGAGGGTGTAGAAAGGTGGGAAGCTAAAAACGGTACAGTAGTAGTAATAGACCCAAGAACTGGTGCAGTATTAGCTATGGCCAATTATCCGAATTATGATCCTGGTCGGTATTGGGAAGTAGATAAGTTTAATATTTTTATTAATAAAGCTGTAGCAGATCCATATGAATTTGGTTCAGTTGGAAAATGTTTTACAGCATCAGCAGCAATTGATTTAAAAGAAGTAACTCCGGATACTGAGATATTTGATCATCACGAAGGTTGTATGGATTTAACAAGTGATAAAGAATTATGTACTGCTAGTAGAGATCCAGCACCAGCGATGGATCTAACTGATGTTCTGGCTTATAGCGATAATATAGGAGCTTATTTGACAGCAGAAAAGGTAGGTGCAGAAAATTTATATAATTATTTGAGAGAATTTGGTATTGGATATAAAACAAATGTTGGTTTAGCCGAAGAATCTACAAGTGTATTAAAAGAAGGGGAAAAGTGGAATATTGCAGACCTAGCAGCTTATTCTTATGGGCAGGGGTATTCAGCAACACCATTGCAAATTGCATCAGCAGTTTCTGCAATTCCAAATAAAGGCAAGAGGATGCAACCTTATATTGTTTCTAAAATTTATGACGAGGAAAAGGTTATTGAAATTGAGCCTCAAGTAATAAGTGAACCTATAACGAGAGAAAGCGCAATGATAGTTAATGAGATGTTAACTGAAGTATTTAGCCGAAATGGTTCGAAATGGTTTTTTAAAGAGTTAAATAATTATAAGTTAGCTGGTAAGTCAGGGACAGCTTCACTTCTGGATGATAATGGATTAAGTTATGCTGAAGATAAGGTAAATGTTACATTTGTAGGGTGGGATTCTTCAGATAATCCTAAGTTTGTAATGTTAATTAAGCTCGAACAGCCAAAAGGTGCTCCATATTCAGTTGATTCTGTCCAGCCTCTCTGGATGGAAATGTTTCTTGAGATAAGGGATTTTGTAGGAGTGGTACCGATAGTAAGGTGAGGTTAGTGATAGATATTTTATTATTTAATTGAGATTGAAGATTGTGGTATAATCTTATAGTAATTATTAGCAATTTTTAAGTAGTAGTATTATGTATATCACTAGTATTATAGATATTCTTATTGCAGTATCTGTTATACCAGTAATAATAATAATTTTTATTAAGAGAACAAATAAAAATTATTATATGATTTATGCTTTATTGGCTTTATTAGCATCTATATGGTCATTTTCGTTAGGATTATTTAAAAGTTGTACTACTTATAAATGTACCGTTACTTGGGATAGATTAATTTATATAACTGGTATTATTATTCCTCCATTATTCTATTATTTCTCTAAATTATTCCCTAAGGAGATTAATATTTCTTTTTTAGAAAAATTAATTTTAATATTGCCTACTTTATTTTTATCAATATCTATATTTACTACCGATTTATTCATTAAGGAGGTTTATGTAAGTGAAGAGGGAAATTATGTTGATCTAGGAATTTTATATCTTATATGGGTATTATGGTTTATACTATTTATGCTTTTTGGTTTTTATAATATATATAGAAATTTTCTTGGATCAAAGGGATTAATCAGAGAGCAGATAAAATATGTTTTATTAGCAACGTTACCAGCATTCTTTTTTAGTGTACCATTTAATATAATATTTCCGATCTTTGATAACTATGAATATATATGGATAGGACCATTAGGAGTTATACTTATGCTAGGCATACTCTTTTATGTTATTGTAAAATACAGATATTATAATACAAGGTATTATGTATGTAATTTTTTATACTTTATAGTTCACGTAGTAA
>CAZNER010000123.1:0-4704 GCA_964572065.1 uncultured Candidatus Saccharibacteria bacterium | reverse complement strand
TTAGAATATGTATGCTTTCAAGGTATTTAAATCTTGCGATAGCTCGGGCAAAAAACTCTGCGGCTGCGCCTTGCCCTCACTCTGTTCGGGACGTTTAACACCAATTATGTGCAATATTACTCGGAGCCTTTTTTAACCGAAAACATTATATACTTTAATAATTAAATAAAACTCTATGGAACTCACAATTTTTTTCGCAAGACTTTGGGGAAGTTTCTTCATTGTCTTTGGTTCTTTATTTATTATCACCCGACAACTGGGCAGAACTATAGAAATGACTGATGATAAAGCATTTGTCATATCTACAGGTTACATCACATTTCTAATGGGATTGGTAACAATAATTCTGCATAATGTCTGGGTAGCAAGCTGGGAAGTAGCAATTACAATTTTAGGATGGTCAACTTTACTGAAAGGTATCTCAAAAATTGGATTTCCCGAAATGATTCATAAACAGGCTCAAAGATTCAAGAAGAAACAATGGCTAAGCGCATTCTTTCTAATTCTACTAGGTGCATGGCTATTATGGATGAGTTTTATTTAATTAAGTAAAAAGGCTCCTGCGTCATACTGTCGGTCGCTTCGCTCCCTCGTTCGCCTTGCAGGCTCACCACATAACAGCGATTATCTGTAATTGAGAAAGAGGGCTAAAAAATTGAAAGGGCGGAAATTTTATATACTAACATTTAATTACTTATTTTATGACTAAAATAATCCTTGCAACATCATCTCCATATAGACAGGAAGCATTTCGTTTTCTTGATTTAGATTTTGTTGCTCAAGGCAGTGATGTTGATGAATACTTTGATGGAAGACCTGATTCTCCAGAAGAACTTGTCCTTCATTTAGCAAAATTAAAAGCTGCTGCAGTTGCTAAAAATTATAATTCTGGAATAATCATTGGATTTGATTCTGTTGGTTGGTATAACGGACAAGTTCTTGAAAAGCCTAAATCAAAAGATGAAGCATTTCAAAGATTGAAATCTTTATCAGGAAACGCCCATCAATTTTATACTGGAATATATATGAAAAATCTTGAATCTGGAAAAGAAACTTCAAAAGTTGTTATTACAAATGTTGAAATGAGAAGTTTAACTAATTCTGAAATCAACAAATATTTAGACCAAGATTCAAGATTTAACACTTATGCTTTAGGATATGATCCCTTAGGACATTATAGTTCAACTTTTGTAAGAAAAATTGATGGGAGTTATAATAATTTGACAAGAGGAATACCACTCGAGGCAATTGTTGAAATGCTTCCTGATGTTGGATATAAACTATAAAATTTCCGCCTTTATTCTTTGTTTTTATGTATCGCATTCGCTCATCTGATGAACGCCCTCTTTCTCAACTTGCTCCGCTTCGCTACGCACCCCGCTGCGCTCTCCTCGTTTCACTCGTCGGGACAGATAACAAGGGTTATACGGCAATATTACTCCTTCCCTGCGGTCAGTCCGTCATACTGCGTATAACAACGATTAAACTCAATTTTCGGGGGCATTCAAGAAAGATATCTTTTCTAAACTCCACTCTGGAATTATTACTTCTGGCTTTTCTATTCTGCTATCCCTAGAATCCCAAATATACTCTCGTTCACTTGGTCTTACAAAATATTTTGTAAATTCTTCAAGCGAAACTGCCGATTCCCATATCCTTCTGATTCTTCTCATGGTTCTTGGATTGTCAGGCGAATTATCTCCGTTTCCATAAAAGAAATCTACTTCGTACATGGGAAGTACTAATGCATCAGAACTATCAACTGCCATTTTCATTACAGTTTCTCCATCTGCAAAACTTCTATTTGGAGGAACGAGATTGGGATAGCACCATTCTTCTGGAAATTCAAATGGAAAAGCAAATACTGACCTTAATCTGCTGTAACCTTTTCCTTTGAATCTCTCTGGTAGAAAAGCCTCAGAATGTCTTGCTAGTAATTCTTCTGTATCTAGTGCTTTTTGATACCACTCCCTGCTTTCAGCATCTCCGTCATTCAAGCCAGCACGTAATTTATCTTCATATAACGCAAGACATTTTTGGATAGTTTCATCTATATTTGCTCCTGGTACTACTTTCTTATATACAATAATTCCAGAGTCCATAAGGAAAAGATATCTTTACTACTATATAAAGTTTACTACTATTTAGTGACTGTAATAGGAATGCCCCCGAAAACTTCTTCGGAAAACTTCGTTTTCCTCGACCACGCTGCGCTCTCGGCTTCGCCTCGGGGAGTTTAACAGGAATTAAGTTCAATAGGGAAAGAGAGCTAAAATAGAAGGGGGGACAAGTTTAAAATTTTGTAAGGGGGAGTTCTAAACCTCACATAAATGAGTATAATCCAATAGAAGTATTTCCGATTTTTTCTTCTTTTTTTAGATGTTCAATATCAACTACTGCACCATGTCTAATAAAAGTGTCATAGAATTTATCATAATTTTTTCCCCAATAAATCATAGCACAAGACATTGGCGCACCTTTTCCTGTACTACTTCCATTTTCTAAAAACTTTAGACGAGTATCAAATAAAAAACAGACTGCTTTTGCTCTACCATAAACACTCTTTTTCCAATGACCTGTATTTGTGGCTACTGGAACCAAAGCAATAACTTCTGAACCATGCTTCTCATGTGCTTTTGCACATCTCTCAAGCCATAGTTTAATCGATGTTCCTCTCTCTTTATCCAAGCCATAAGGAGGATTTAGATATATTGTAGGATAATTCCAAGATTCTTTTAATCCATCTTTGTGGGGTAAAGAGTATTCTACTATTGCTTTCACAATAGAATATTCATTAGAAGCAGGATCAAGATGTATGGTTCCACCAAATACTTTTTTAACTGCATCTACATATTTTTTTGGTGTACACCAATCTTTACTTTTTGTGTTTATATTTCTTCCAGCAGTCATTTTGTATCATTTCAATGAAATACATCTACTATTTAAATTCTTTGTTTTTGGTAACTAAATGGTAAATAAATATATATTTAATGGTATTTATTAGTTTTTATTATGAAAGATGATAATATTGAATTAATTGGCTTTGTCAAAGCAAGCAATTATCGATTTGCAGTATTGAAACATCTTTCTGAAAAGAGTTATACTCCTACGGAACTTTCACATCTCTCTCAAATAAATAAAGGGCATATCAGCCGAACCCTTAAAGAGTTATGTGAAAAAAACCTTGCGATTTGTGGAAATGACGATGCTAAAAAAGGTCGTATTTATCTGATAACTGATAAAGGTAAAAAAGTGTTGAGTAAATTATAAATCATCAACTATTATCTTATTATCTACCTTTGTAATTTTCTTGAAATGCAAATCTTCAAGGTCATAAAATATTTTTCCATCATTTTCTGAAATCACTTCGGAAATCAATTCTTTAACTCTGTTATTGGTCTTTAATTTGTCTTTATTGATATAATTTAAAAAATTATCTTCCCATTCTTCGTAAAATTTCTTAAATGCTTGAATTATGATATAATCAGGAACTACAAGATTATGATCTATTGTTTTAGTAACAACTTTTCTGGATTTATCCTCCCAATGTGAAACTTCGCCAATTACCAAGATTGACTGAAAATTATCTTCAGGTACTTTTTGTTCTTTTCCCCATTTTCCAATAATCTTTTTCCTAACATCTAACGCAACTAAAGCAGATTGTTTGGCTTTTTCAATTGTTTGAGGACCTGTTAAACAGGTTTCAATCTTAAAATGAGCACCATCTGTTATTTTCGTTAATGTGAAAACATGACATAATCTTACTTTACCATCAATATCTACAAGTTTCTCATCAGGTTTGATAATCCTAAGATTTCCACTTTCCACCAAAGTAATCAAAAATCTTTTACCTGCGGTCATATTAAATTCTTCATTAATTGAATTGTTATCCTGTTCTGATTCTGTTTCATTAGAACTCTCGGATGTAATATGAATCTTGATATTATTATTTGCTAATTCTTCGCATCTAATTTTAAACTTCAAATCCCTATCTAACCATCGAGGATTAACTCCATGTTCGTAGAATTCCCCACTTAATAATTTAAGATCAGAATTTCTAGTTCTTGAATGAACAGTTACTTCCACACCTACTTTTTTACATTCAATAAATCCAATAAGGTTATCTTGGTCTATTTCATTATTATTGTTTACTATGAAATTTGAATCATCATTAAGTTTAAAGAAACTGAATTCGACTTTATGTTTTGCTTCTGTAAAACCTTCTAGTGCTAATTCAGTTTGCATATGATCTTTTAGGTCAAAATCATAACAATAACCCATTGTAAGAATTTCCAGCATATCTCCAATTTTTCTACCAATTTGATGTCCTTTTTTTCCAAATTGTTCTATGTAAACATAAACATCAGATAGATATACAAAATCTCTTGAATCTTCAAATGTAGTAGGCATAAATTTTAAGATAGTATCCACTTGTTAAATAGATTTTTACCATTTAGTTACCACTCTTTTAGTTTAGAACTCCCTTATTTTTTTTAGTAAAAGAGCCTTCGGCTTTGATGTATTAAACTTGTCCCCCTTACTTCTTGTTCTTGATGTATCGCATTCGCTCATTAGATAGAACGCTCTCTTTCCCTACTCTGCGGACGCAGTTTTCCCACACTGCGTATGGGAAAAGAACTTAACAGGGCTTATATGAAATTTTTCCCAGACCATATCGGAAGTTTTATTAAACCAACAACAATC
>CAZNER010000122.1:0-4711 GCA_964572065.1 uncultured Candidatus Saccharibacteria bacterium | reverse complement strand
AAGTAAAAACAGAAAACAGACTGACCCACTATACAAGGTAGCATTTGTAGTGGCAGCTGATGGTAAAATAATTACATATAACGCACAAGACAAAGAAATAAAAACAGATATTATAATACAAGAATTAAATATTGATAAAAGCTTATTAAAACCCAAAACTACAGAAGATTATATAAAAGCCTATAATTTAATTAAAAATGATGATGGTACATACAGTAGTACCGGAGATGTAGATGCTAAACCATTTATAAAAGATGGTAAACTTATAATACAATTTAAAGAAGTAGGAGGAAATTTTTATTGCGCTGATAACCAACTCGCCACATTAGAAGGATGTCCCCAGAAAGTAGGAGGTGATTTCAGCTGTCGTAGTAACCAACTCATAACATTAGAAGGCAGTCCACAGTCTGTAGGAGGATATTTTTATTGTTCTGATAATAAACTCACAACACTTGAAGGCAGTCCACAGACTGTAGTAGGGGGTTTTAATTGTTATAATAACCAACTCACAACATTAGAAGGCAGTCCACAGTCTGTAGGAGGAGGTTTTTATTGTTTTCACAATCAACTCACAACACTTGAAGGCAGTCCACAGACTGTAGGAGGAAATTTTTATTGTAATAATAACCAACTCACAACACTTGAAGGTAGTCCACAGACTGTAGGAGGAAATTTTAGTTGTTCTTATAATCCAGTATCAGAAAAAGAATTATATAAGACTGTTGATAGAGATTATTTAAATGAGTATAAGAAAGAAGTAGAAGCTAGTAATTTAAATATGAGAAAAAATTCAGATATCTTTTACCAATATAATTTATTAGATTATTTAGAGGATAAACAATTGCTTAAGGAAACCGGAGATAATATTACAACTACCGAACTAGAATTAAAAGCCCCAGAATTAGATAGAACAACAAGACCATTACTTAATATTTGATGGTTGATTTTGTAATAATAAAGCACTATTATTTTTATAATATGTATATATTTTTATTTTAAATAAGGAGTTTATATTATGGCGCAACTTTTAAGTACACACAGATTTAATCCAACAACTAGTACTTTTTCTTTTAATAACAAGAAACAGCTTACTTCTTTTTTATTTAATCACGCAAAAAAGGCTGCCTTATTTAAAACCCAAAGGGATTATATTAAAAATGCGGAAGATACCCTAAATAGGGGATTAACTGATACAGAAAAAAATTTATTAATAACAGAAGCAAGAGATCAATATGGGCATAAAAAGGATAATATGTGGAAACAAACTAGTCGACTTATTGGCTATTATCATTTGTGTGATAAATGCTCTAGTCAAGTAAAAGAAGGTAATAATATAATTTTTAAAAATACTCACGGTAGTATTGGTTTGTGCGATTTGTGTAATAAACATACAAGACTTAATTCAGTTTATGCAGAAACTTTATCTGATGATATAGCAGTAGATCAGGGTGGTAATATATTAAAACCGGGAGATGAAGTACGCCAACAAGATACTACTTTTACAATAGAACAAATCGATGTTACTAATACTCCTACTGTAACAGGAAATTTAAACAATCAAAAGTTTACTACTTTTGCAAATACAGTAGTTAAAACGGTATGCGATAAAAAACCTAAAAAAAAGAGAAAAAAAGCGGTTAATGAAAAAATTATCCAATTTCTAGAAGAAGCCATAAATGAAGCACAACAACTTAATACTATAAGTAGTAGCGCAAAAGACTGGGCTGGACATTTCATGAATGAGTTTACTAAAGTAAAAAGTCCACAAGAATTTCTTGGTAAATGGACTAACAGTTTAGGTGTTGTTATGAGAGCAATAGAACTTAAAGATGAGAATCCGGGTTTATCAGAATTAAAAGCTTTACAACAAGCCTCTGTCGAATTAAAAAACAGACCAGAATTAGAATCTGAATTAGAAGATAAAGCAAGAGAATTAGGAGATTCAATAACGGGAGGAGGACAGTTACCTGATCTAGAATCTTCTAGAAAAGCTTCTATAGTAAAAGAAGCTCCAGCAAACATTGCAGATGAAGATATATGGGAGAAAGCAAAAAAGCAAGTAGATAAAGATAAATACAAAGGTGATAGTTATTGGGCAGTAGTACAAAAGGTTTACCAAAATATGGGTGGTACATATAAGGGGAAAAAATCTAGTTTAAATATGAAAAAAACTGCGGGTACTGTGCCTGGTATTCCTGATGGTACTGGTCCTTATGGAAGGGGTATGGGTCCTGGTCAAGGTCGCGGAGATGGTACGGGTATGTTGTTATGGCGACAACCTTTTAGACCTACTACTGATAACACAGAAATAACATTTATTTGTCCTCAATGTGGTTATCGACAGTCTTATACTCCAGAACGTACAAACATTCCCTTTAATTGCCCAAAGTGTAATATACCAATGACAAGACAGGATCTTTTAGAAACTATGAGTAAACACAGTCAAAATAAAGATGCTGCTTTATTTATATCGATGCCTGAAGAAGATGATACTTTAAGCGAAGGTTCTAATATACAGTTTATATCAGGGGAAAATAAAGGATTAGCCGGCGAAATAATAGAAAAAATCAATAATGAATACATTATCGAGACAGAAAATGGAGATAGAGTTACGGCCGGTATAGCGGAGATTAAAAAAGCTTCAAAAAAGAATGCTCAAGAAGAAATTCTTAAACTAGGTACAGAGGTTCGGGTTGAGGGTGATCCATCAGTTGGAATACCTTCTTGGTCTGGCATAGTAAAGGGGTATTCCCAAAAAGATGAGGCTTATTGGATAGAAGATGTTGAACATCCGGGAGAGGAAGAATATATGGATCTTTTGACTCGTAAACAGTTTATGACCGATCAAGAATTAGAAGCAGAGGAACAAGAAGAAACTTTTATTCAAGAATCTCAAGGTTCTATACCAAATAAAAGAAGTACTTATTATCCAATAGGGGAACAAAAATTTATTACTAATAAAAAATTAAGACAGCATAATGTACGCCCAGAAAGAGGTAGATATTATACAGATAACACAGGTACCTGGAAATTAATAGAACCAGGGCAACAGGCTCCAGCTCCTGGGGCATGGTCACAACCTGGTTGGTATGCAGAAAGATGGTCTTCAAAAGAAAATATAAATAAAAAACAATCCGTAAAAAATCCAAACTATATATATAAAGGAGAAGCCGAGTATCCAGATAATCCAATGCCAACAGCAGAGGAATCAAATCAACCATGGGCTATAGATAAAGATTTAATGGATAGAAAGAAAAAGTATTTACAAAAACGTAAAAAAGCAGAAGTTAATCTTGAACCCGCAGAAATTATAAGAGATAAATTTAAAGGCACAAGCGAGGATTTAGCAGAAGCCGCAGAAGTTGCTGATGATACAGTAGATACAGCTTCTTCTTTAAATTTAGATATACAGGACGCTGAGGAGGCTGGGGATGAAACTACTGTAAAAGATTTTGAAGAAAAAGCGCAAGATGTGATAAAAGGATTAAAGCAGCCAACAGAATATACAATTGAACAAGCTGAGATGAATTTACAGGATGTTAAAAATCAAACAAACAAATTAACAAGTGTTAAAGTTTTACATAATACAGATTCTAGTAGAGATTTTACAGGTCGTTTTATTAAAGTAGTGAATGGTTCTAAAATTATAGAAGGTAGTAAAACAGGCACTCAATATAATGAAAATGATTTAATGGCTTCGGGCTATGTAATAAAATTTGCAGAAGGTACAGAAACAGAAGAGTTAGCAAAGGCTATGGTATATCATCATAAAAAAGATATTGAAGAAGCGTTAGAAAAGGGTGAAACAGAATATTTAGATGAAGGTTTAGAAGATATGGAAGTTTACGTAAATGTCGCTGAAGATGTAAATCCCCTGTTAGGAGAACAATTAAGAGAAGAATATATTAATTCTAAACAACAAATAGATAAAGCAAAACAATATCAAGAAACTGAAGCTAATAGTTTAAAATCTGGAGATGATGTTATATTTACTGATGAAATTAAAGAAGAAGATAACGTGATAGCTTGCAAAGGCGCGGCCGGCAGTATTATAAGTATGGGAGATAAAAATATATTACTTAGAAACTTATCTAATAATACTGAATTTCTGATTAATAAGGAATCTAAAAAAGTTTTAAGAAAAGCAGGTGCGGATTCTAGAAGCGACTTTTCTAAAATCGGCGGTTCTCGTGAAGATATAATATAAAAGATAAAAAATAAGGAATAACATTTAAAATGAAAAATAGACAACCAAAAGAACAATTAGTAATGCCTTCAGAACTTTATAGGGGTTCTCCTACGTGGATAACACAACAACAGAAGCTACATGGACGCCCAGAGGATTATGATGAGTTTCCTGTTGAAAACAATATAGGTAATTATGCTTCAGCAAAATTTTTACTTGGTTTAAGTAGTTATCCAAATCCAGAAGATGATACACCATCTGATATTGGAGTAGTAGAATTAGATAATTTGCCAAGTAATACTTCTTTGTATGATAATACTATTGGTATGCCACCTTTTCGGCAACCTTATGATAAAAACCAACGAATGCCAAAACAACAATGGGGAAGTAAGTTTGCGGCAAAAATAGACCAAATCTTAAAACAAAAAAACCTCCCCTCTGATACTACATCCCGTATTAAAGAACTATATAACAGACTAACAAATCCATCTAAATATACTAACTATTTAATTAAATACTACAATG
>CAZNER010000121.1:0-4791 GCA_964572065.1 uncultured Candidatus Saccharibacteria bacterium | reverse complement strand
ATTTTCAAGTGAGGTGAATATTGTTTAATATTAACCAGAAAATATGAACATTCCCGTAAGTTATTTAAATATCATTATACATTATTTAATTTAAAAATCATTTTTTTCTTTTATCTCTCTATTAACAAACCCTTACACCTGCCTTCTCATTAACAAGAATTGATTCAAATGATAGGAATGAATATCTTACACATAATTCAAAACTCGTTACCTAAGATTACAGGTTCAACATTGCGATCCAAATCTATCTTTAAACATCAGAGAGAATTCGGCAAAGTTTTTGTTGCAACACCTTTCTCTTTTAGTTCACCATATCGTACCGAAATCTATAACATGATCCCCTATTTCAGGATGAATAATAAAATTTCAATCCTATTGCGATTCTATAGTAAATGGTATTCCCGGCTTCGAAATATTTTATTTAAGTTAGTTAGTATAGATATTGGGAATCCTATCTTAGAACTCCCTTTCTCTTATTTTACAAAGAGGTATATTAGACGGTTAGTTAAGCGCTATAATATTGATATTATTCATCAACATACTGATAATCTCATTGGTAAATTTACTTTGGAGGTTGCTAAGAGGTTGAGAATCCCCTATATCTATGAAGTGAGGGGTTTCATTGAAATGAGTGTATTAGCTACTCAGAATGGGAGAAGATATCAAGATAAAAAGATTTTAGGATTCGTTTTTAACAAAATTAGAAATCGAGAAACGAAGGTTTTAGAAAGAGCTGATTTCATTACTACCCTTTCAGAACCTATGAAGAACGCATTAGTCAAGCGGGGGTTAAACGAGGATAAAATCGTTGTAGTTCCAAACTGTATTGACAATGATATGCTTACTACAGTAGAAAAGGATGTTGAGTTAAAAGATAAGTTTGGATTGAACGGAGCGTTTATCATTGGACATTTTGGAACACTACGATGGTATGAGGGAATCGAGATCCTTCTAGAAGCATTAGAAAAAGTCTTACAATATAATCAAAGGATAAAACTAATTATTGTAGGAGGCGCAGAGAATAATTACTTAACTTTTCTCAAAAAACAAATCAGAAGACGAGGACTAGAGCGAGTAGTACAATTCTTAGGATTTGTACCTCATTCAGAGATCGGCAAATATTTCTCAATTACTGATGTAATCATTATTCCAAGAAAAAATACTCCTGTGTGTAGAATGGTGACTCCTTTAAAACCGATAGATTCGATGGCGTTCAAAACACTTGTTATAGCAAGTGATCTTCCCGCATTACGTTATACTATTGAGCCCAATCAGACTGGGTTATTATTCAAACCAGAAGATCCAACAGATTTAGCTAATAAGATTCTCGAATGCATTAGAGAACCAAAAGCGAATCAACATATTATTGAGAACGCATATAAGAATATTTTAAAGAATTTTGTATGGCGTTCTGTTGTATCTCGATATTACGAGATCTATAGAAAATTAACAAACTAAAAAAGAGGAAAATAAATTGGGAATAAAAGGAAAATTTAGCAATTGGAACAAAACCTTTCAAATGAAAAAAATGTCAAAGAACAAACCCTTCTGTTATTATGATTTAGCAGGAAAATTCTTACCAAAGAATAAAAAGGCAAGAATTATTGATGTAGGCTGTGGTTCATGCAGATTTGAGGAGTATTTAAAACTATCGGAGCGATATGAGAATTTAGTATTATTAGATGGGAATGAACATAGAGTTCATATACTACGAGAGAGATTTAATCATGTAATTCCTTATAAAGCTCCGGATAGGCTCCCTTTTGATGATGAGAGTGTAGACTATATTTTCTCAGCTCACTTAATTGAACATCTCCATTATGAAGAATTATATGAACTCCTGAAAGAATTTGATCGAGTTCTAAAAAGTAATGGTATTTTAGTGATCAGTTCTCCGACGTTATGGAGAGGGTTTTATAATAACTTAGACCACGTGAAACCCTATCATCCAATGATCTTCGAAACCTATCTTTGCGATTTAGATTCGGAAGACCATTCATATAATCGTATATCCTCTAATTATAAGAGAGAAGAGCTTGTCTATCGATATCATACGTTTGTAGATATTGACAACCGAGTAGGTTCTTCAATAAAACCGATCGATTTTCTCATTCAAGGTCTTCGATTTATTACTAGAGCATTAGGTTTGAAACGATATACTCAGACTGGTTATACAACTATTCTAAGAAAACAAGAACTTGAAGTAAAATTAGAAAAGAGAGGGTATGTAGAAAGTGAAGGGATCAAAGTTCTCTAAATTTCTAGGACGACAATTATCAAGGCTAAAAGCAGGAAACTCATATTATACGATAATAACAAGCACGATATCAGCAATCTCCTTATTATCTCTTGTATTTGTTATACCCTTTTGGATGTGGTGGCTTATTTTCCCCATCTTCTTATTTGGAGCGCTATTTATTGGGTATCTATTAGATAAATGGGACGTAAATACGATGGATCATCAAAAAACCATTGAGATGACATATCGGTATTTAACTATTCAAGATTTTAAAAACAATGATTTTCGAATGATGATGATGGAGGTCTTCTTTGAATGGATAAAAAGTATAAAAGAGAATAAAGATCTAGACGAATCACTACTAAAGGAGAAGTATAAAGCATTTTTGGATAAATGGTCTCCAAAATGAATAAGATTTTAGGTTTCATTGAGAGAGTCCTTCCAATAAGGAGGATTATCGTTCATTCTATTTTAATGGTTGATCCTCATTTTAAATTTTATCGAACTGTGAAATCAAAAGAGAATTTAAAAATCGGGAAGAATTCCGTTGTAAGTTATATGGCTCATTTAGATTTAACCGCTTCAATAACGATTGGGGAAGATTGCATGATTACTGATGGAGTAAGAATATACACGCACTCACATTATTTACTAAATAAAAGAGACTTTTCGCTTAAAAAAGAAGGGAAAGCAGTTAAGCCTAATCCTATTGTTATCGAAGATAATGTTATTATTTATTCCAATGCGATGATTATGCCTTCCGTAAAAAGGATCCATAAAGGTTGTATGATTTTATCAGGAGCGATATTAACAAGAAGTACTACTGCTCCTTATCAGATTTGGGGAGGCAATCCTGCAAAACTTATAAAAATTAAAGAGGTATGATTATGAAGATCTTACTTATTAATCCTAATTATCATCCCGAGTCTCCAACATATAAAATCTCTCCTGTGCCTCCACTAGGATTAATGTCAATTGCTTCATTATTAGAGAAAGAGGGCTTTGAGGTAAGAATTATCGATGCTTTTCTTTTGAAATTATCTGAAGGTGAATTATCCAAAGAAATTATTGAGTACAATCCTGAAATTGTTGGAATTACAAGTGATAGTATTAATTTTATGGAAAGTCTTAGAGTAGCAAGAATAGTAAAAACTATATCCAATGCTTTTGTAGTTATGGGAGGTTGTCATGCTACAATAAGAGCAAATCAAGTGATCAAGCATCCAGAGATAGATATCGTGGTTATTGGTGAGGGCGAATATACTCTGTTGGAGATTGCTCAGAGGATCAAGGATCAGCAATCGTTATATGGCTGCGAAGGGTGTTATCTCAATTATCAAGGAATCATCATAAAAAATCCTCCCCGATCGAGAATAAATAATCTCGATGAACTTCCTTTTCCTGCAAGACATTTAGTTCCATTTGAGAAGTATCCAAGAGTCTATTTATTTGGAGAATCAGGTATCCTTCGGTATCCTATTGATAGAATTAATACAAGTAGAGGTTGTCCTTATAATTGTTCTTTTTGTTCAAGTAGAATTATCTGGGGAGCAAAATATCGTACTCGTAATCCAAAATTAGTTGTTGATGAGATTGAACATCTAATTACTACTTATGGTACGAAAAGCATCTATTTCCGAGAGGATAATTTTACGGTAAATCGAAAACGAGTAGTTGGAATCTGTGAAGAGCTAAAAGCAAGAAACATTGATATTGATTGGGTTTGCAGTAGTAGAGTTAATCTTGTCAATAAAACATTACTCTCTAAAATGCACGATGCTGGATGTAAAGCAATCTGGTATGGAATGGAATCTGGTTCTGAAACTACATTGAACAAACTCAATAAAGAAATCACTCTCCAAGATATTAAAACTGCTGTGAGCTTAACCAAAGAGGTAGGTCTTGCTGTTGGAGGCTCATTTATGATAGGCGTTCCCGAAGAGACCATGAAAGATATAAACCTAACAATTAACCTCATAAAAGAACTCAAACTAACACGAACTACGATCTTTCCATTTATGGCAATACCAGATAGCGAACTCTATTTCGAAGTGAAAAAAAAAGGGTTCTATAACTCTTCTTTTGGCGATCTTCTATATGTAAGAACCGCAGAGTTTAATAAGAAACACCTCGAAAAGATTATAGCAAACCTACGAAAAGATTTAGTGTTTTCATATCAAATCGACAATCTTAAGAGCAATTTTCTCAAATATGGTATAAAATACGGACTCCAAACTCTCACTCATCCAAGCAAATTAAAATCATTTCTCAAACATTTGATTTAATTCTTTTTCCGAATTCCCTTAAATGCTCAAAATTTTTATCATATTTTTTGTGTAGTTAAAATATTTATATTATTATCACCCTAAACTGAACTTTTTATAGGCTCTATTCCAATTTGTGAACCTTTTCAAGTAAGGTGAATGTTGTTTAATATTAACGAGAAAATATGAACATTTATCTAAAGACTTAAATATTTGCTATGATAATGTTTTACTTAATAATCATTTATAAAAATCTAATTTCAATTTAAAAAAAATTTATGGGGTTTT
>CAZNER010000120.1:0-4827 GCA_964572065.1 uncultured Candidatus Saccharibacteria bacterium | reverse complement strand
AGATGTGGAAATTCCCGTATAAGACTACCCCATACGAGCACCAACGTAATGCTCTAAATCAATCTGCTGAAAAAACACAGTGGGCATACTTTATGGAGATGGGTACAGGTAAAACTAAAGTCACTATAGATAATATTGCTTATCTTTATTTACAAAGAAAAATTACAGCAGCATTAATTGTAGCGCCTAAATCTGTTTATACTAATTGGGAGTCAGAGATTGAAGTGCATATGCCTGATGTTCTTAAATATAAAATTTATAAATGGAATATTGATAAACCTAAAGATTATTACAAATTAAACGAATCGAAAGATTTAAAAATATTTTTAATTAATGTTGAAGCTCTCTCTACAAAAAGAGGATTTGAGGGATGTATTGATTTTCTAAGGAAACATAAACTGAATTTTGTAACAATAGATGAGTCAACCACCATAAAAAATAGACAAGCAAAACGAACAAGAAACATTTTAGCACTAGCAAAATTATCGTACGTAAGAAGAATACTAACAGGATCACCAATAACAAAATCTCCATTGGACCTCTATACACAATGTCAGTTTTTAAGTCCAGAATTATTAGGTTTCTCAAGTTATCTTGCTTTTAGAAATAGGTATGCTGAGATGACCGACATACCTGTTGGCTCTGGTAGGTATATTAGTGTGCCCAAATATTATAAACGTTTGGAGGAGTTAGAAACTAAATTAAAACAATTCTCAACTAGAATAAGAAAAGATGAATGTTTAGATCTCAAACCAAAGGTACGTCAGAAAAGATATATTGAACTCGAAGGTGATAGCAAAAAAATATATGATCGTTTAAGAACTTCAGCATTAGCAATAGTTGAAGATAGTACGATATCCTTTTCTAATAAATTAACTGAAATTATCAAATTACACCAGGTTTGTAATGGATTTACTAAAAATGATGATGGTGAGATTATGCAATTACATACACAAAAAATTAAAGCCTTAGATGAAATATTAGAAGAAACTGATGGTAAAGTTATTATTTGGGCTAACTATATTTACAACATAAAAGAGCTTATAAAGTTTCTAGAAGATAAATATGGTAAAGAATCCGTTGTAAGTATTTATGGTGATATTGATGTTCAAAAAAGAAAAGAAGCTGTCCAGAAAATTCAAACGAACGATAAGGTACGGTTCCTTGTGGGTAACCCAACTACTGGGGGTTTTGGTCTTACTCTTACTGCTGTTAACACAGTAATTTATTTTTCTAATAATTATAATTTAGAAGTGAGAAAACAATCAGAAGACCGTGCTCATAGAATGGGCCAAAAGGGAACTGTAGTCTATATTGATATTGTTGCAAAAGATACATTAGATGAAGCTATAATGAAGTCTCTAACTAGTAAAGGTCAGATTGCTGCTAAAACTTTAGGTGAGGAAGACTTAAGAGACTGGCTTTTGTAATTTATTAAACATTTCTACTCTTTCTAAAAACTTATCTCCATATTCCTTTAAATCAGGCTCTGAGAGCTTAAATTCTTGATATTGTAGGTCTCGGGTACAGATTGCTATTACACCCTGCTCTATGGGGCCATAATTGGCTGTATGGGCTAAATAATAGGCACCCAACTGAAGTTTGTAGTCTTCAACCCATTCTTCTTTTTTTGGCTTATTTGCTTGTTTCCAATCGATTATACTAGGTTTACCGTATGCAACTGCAGTTAAATCACACGTTCCTGCATATTTATTTTGATATTCTAGACTTATTTCGTTACCCCATATCTCTTCTAATTTAATATTATCTAATATAGTCTTGGCCATCATTCTAGGTTTTGTGCCTTCTTCCATAGCATTAAAATAACCTTGACCATTCAAAGTGTACTCTAAGACTTGGTGCATTTCAGTTCCGATGGTGGAGGCTTGTCTCATAATTTTATCAGCTTCTTCTTCACCGACTCGTCTTCTCCAATTATCTAAAAATCTTCTATCCTTAGTTGCACTTAGTATCGTTGTAACACTTGGTACCTTAATGTTATCAACTAAATACTTCCTACCTGTGGTATCTGAAAATCTATTATAATGTTTGTAAGGATATTTTTTTACCAACTTCATACGAAGTTAATACTATAAATGATTAGAAAGTACAGCTAAAACTACAGCAACACATCCACCAATAATCCATTTTTCCATTCGTGCAATACGTGTTTCCATTCTGTCAATTCTTTCAAAAGTTTGTTTTTGCATTAATCTGCAAATTCTTTCATGATTTTCAATTCGATCTAATGCAGATTTTCTAGCCACGTCTTGTTGCTCCTCTCTCAGCTATCGCTTGTCCTGTAGTATCTCCAGGAAATAAAGCTGCGTACTCTCTAGGATTTACTTGTTGTGGTTGTGTATCACCTTGTATATTTTTTAATCCGGTTCCTGCTTCTTGTAATTGTAAATCCTCTGTTATGGATTCAGCTTGATCATAAGGTAATCCTCTTTCATCTGCCTCTATATCTCTTAATGCTAAATCTTCAGCATGACCCATAGCGCTATTTACTGCTGTTTCCATATATGCTGCTGCATCATTATCTTCATCTTTATTACCTGATGAATCAATCAATTCACCTGCAAACATATTTTCATATGAATCTTTAGGTATATTTTTCTCGTCATAAATTGGTTCAGGTATTTTTAAAGACATTTGTAAAATAGCATCTGTTATTTCTTTTGGTCTTATGTCATTTGCATTTACTCTTGGCACATCTCTATCTTGTTCGTTCATATAATTAAATAGTCTTGCAAAAGCATCTCGTTTTTTAATACCAACTTTTTGTAATTCACCTGGTCCTGCTACAAATTTTTTCTCTGGTAAGAATGGGAATATTGATGGTGTGCCTGCACCAATCTTTGTTCCTTTCATTAATTTTAATTTTTCATCAACACCAAGTGCATCATTTAAATATCTTATAGCAACTGGGTCACCAAGTATTTGTCCAAACTTTCTACCTAATAATAAAAATGCTAATGGTGCTAGTAGACCTTCTTCGTTACCACTTCCGATTAAATAACCTCCTGCTACAGCACCTAATGCTCCAAGTTGAAATCTTCTCATTAAGAATGTTGAGGGGTCTGATATTTTTACTTCAGATATCGATTTCATATATCTAGTAAAATTCATAAAGTTATTAAAATGTTTTTTATCATCAAAAACTTTTTGTAGTTTCTCAGCTACGAAGTCATCATTCCCACCCTTAAAACCTAATTTGTTTATAAATTTATTAATATCAAACTGTGCAACTTCTTCTCCACCAAATCTTAATTCTTTTAAATTGTAAATACCATTACCGGTTTGCACATCTTTAATTGTAAAACCTCTAGCTTCAGATAAAGCATCAACACCTTCTTTTTGTAATTGTTCCAAAGACTCTGTGTAATATTCTTTTCCAATTTTTACCATTGGGTTAGCTGAAATTCTTTTATAAATTTGTCCAGGGACACCTGCTTGGTCATTAAATGAATCCATGAAAGTGTTCCATAAATATCTAGATCGTGCTGCATCAAATACAGCTCTACCATTCTCAGTCATCTTAGAATCGAGTAATCCATCATTAACTGTTTTTTTACCAGCACCTAATAAGTATTTAAACTGTTCTATTGATTCTGGAGAACCAAAATTAAATACATCTTTTTCTAATTCTTTAAATAATTTATCTCTCTCTAATGCTTCTCTACCTACGATTCCAAATGTACCCTTGTTCGTAAATAAAGTTTTGTCGAATTTTTTTAATTGATTTGCAAGTCTTGGATTCGTGTATCTATTAATAGTTACATTAAATAATCTATTAGCATCTTTAAGTCCGTCATTAATTTTTTCACCATTTCTAATTAAATCAGATATATATTGATCTGCTGCTTCTTTTCCTTGTGTTGCAACATATTCATCATAAGTCTTTTTAATACTCTCGTCTCTCAATAAATTGCCTTTGTCTAATTTACCACCAAAAGTCATCCAATCATCTTCTAAATCATTTATTAATCTGAACGCACCTCTTTGATAAGTTTGAAAATCTGTTTGTTGTAATGCTTTGTTAAGCATTTGTCTTAAACCTATGTATTCTGATGGAGCTATCTTGTCACCAATAGATCCTAAGTAATCATAGAATAAATACATAGAATCACCACCTTGTTGTAATGTCTTTGCAATTTCTTTGAAGTTAGCATTTGACCATCTATCTAATGCAGGAAATTGTTTAGTGTAAGTATTTAAAAAATCTTTTGCTGCTTTTTTTGTTCTTGTTAAATCAATAATTTTAGGATTACCTGTTGCATCTACAATAGAATTTAAAGCTGCATACTTAGATCCTATCAATCCAATTCGTTTGTTGTAAACATCTGCCACTTGATTATAGATACTACTACTTAAAGCACCTACTTTCATTAATGGTGCTAAGTTCATAAACTGAGCCATAAAAGCATTAGCTCCTGCAATCTCACCTTTTCTTACAGCTGCTTCACCCATACTAGCAATACCTGGAAATACCCCGGCAGTTTTAAAAAAGTTTTTAGCTAATGAACCTAATCTTTTTTCATCTAAGTGAGCAACCAATGGTGCTGGTAATTGATTTTCTCTAACGTAATCTAACATCTCATTCATCTCTGGTCCTTTTTTAGTTGGTAATAAAGCTCTTCCAACTTTACCAAGCACACCAGTTAAAAATGGAGTAAAGGCAGATGCAATACCTCCATAAAATAAAGAGTCTTTAAATTCGTTTGCAGCGTTGTATGTTAAATTTGTATCAATTTCATTTTTACCTAAGTCAGCTAATCCCTCTGCTAAAGATATTGCAATTGTTTTACCTGCAGCTTCATTCAT
>CAZNER010000119.1:0-4892 GCA_964572065.1 uncultured Candidatus Saccharibacteria bacterium | reverse complement strand
ATTGTAGAAATGAAAATCTCCCAATTATTTTTTGCTTTCTGCTCAATATTTTTTACAAGTAGATCGAATCTATGAAAAAATAAAGAAGGATATGTAAATGAGAAGTTAATTATCTTATTTATTTTAAATAATTTTCTTGAAGAATTATTTTTGATTAAATTGGTAAAGAAGATGAAATATTTATTTATTGTTATTTTGGGTGCTGATATATTTAGGGATTTTTTTTCTATTTCATCAATAAGTAATGATTCATCACCTATCGTTATACTATTTAATTTCTTTATCTTTGTTCTATAAACTTCATCGATTAATTCGATCGATTCGTAGTCATTTCCCCAAAAGCTTATTCTAATTGCGTGAGAGTATAATGAAGGCCATAAAGTTATAATATCACCTAAAATAGAATATTCTCCTTTATTTAGAACCTTTTCTTGTCTTTTATAGCTATATTTACCAAGATATTTTTTTAAATTATTAAATTTAATCTTCTTTATGATTAAAAGTGAGTTTAAATATTTAAGAATATTATTATTATAAAGATTGGAATATATGAAAGACTTTTTATCTTTTTTAAGTAGTTTAATGATTATGTCTTGAGTATCTATTGTAGTATTTTTAGCAATGCAGATACTCCCCTTTTTATTTTTTAAAGGGGTATTTACAAATGATAGTAGTTTGTTAAATTCAGGGCTTTTCTGAATTTTATCTTGTATTATCACGCAAGGATTATACCTTAATTACAGATTATTTAACAAATTTAAAATGGGTTATTATTATCAAAAATCAGCCTATTTAACATTAGTTTTAGGGGATCGGAGCTCTTGGTGTATTCATTTATTCTGGCAGAGACTCTACGTATAAGAATAATCAATAATAAAGATATTGATAGAATTTCATCATAATTTCCTTCTGTTAATAGCGTAATAATAATATATGTAATTAAAGATATCAATGTTAACGATGGAGAATTAATATATTTGATGTTTATATTTTTTAATCTTTTTAAGAAATAGGGAACAAGAGTAAAAATAAATATTAATATTGGATAGATGGCGATTTTAGGAGTTAGGGTTGCAATGATTCCAATTAAAGTTCCTACTCCACGTCCGCCCGAAAAGTTAAACCAAATTGGCCAGCAATGTCCGATTATTACTGAAATACCAATAAAAGACTGATATATTATGTCAATTTTAAGATATTTAGCAAGCAAAATTATAGGAATACCTTTAAGGATATCAAGCAAACCTACCAAAATACCCCATTTGATTCCGAGACATTTTGATACATTTGAACCGCCAGCAGTTTTATAGCCAATTTTTCTAATGTCAGTTTTTGCGACAAGTTTTGTAATTATAATTGCTGAAGATACTGAGCCTATTAGATAGTTAGATAAGATTAGTATTATTATTTGATAATTTATGTTCATGACTGATTATTCAAGCAATGCACAGACTCCCCATACATCTATTCCCAAGTGACATGCTATAACAGTAGAGATTTGGTTAAAAGATATTATCTCGGGATTAAATTCCTTCTTTATTCTTGGATTAACAGTTTCTTTTATATATTGGTCTGAAATTCCATAATCGTACATAATTTTTATTTTCTTTGCCTTAGTTCTTTCTATATCTTCTTTTAAATAATTGACTATAATATCTAATCCTTTTTTATTGGTTCTTGTTTTAGATATAGGCTCAAGTACACCATTCTTCGCAGTAATTAGAGGTTTGAAAGATAAAATGTTTCCAAGCCATGCTTTGGCTTTGCCAATCCTTCCGTTTTTCTCTAAGTATTTTAAAGTTTGAATTACTCCATATTCTACTATCCTCTTTTCGTCTTTTATCTTTTCTAAAGAGTTTATTATTTTATCTATATCTAAATTATTATAAGATAATTTAGCAGCATAATATGCATACATGCCTTCCATGGAGACAGTTGTATATGAGTCAAAAATTCTAATGTCTTTACCCTTTTTATTTAGATATTTGGCTGTTTTAACTGCTAGGCTATGCATGCTGGATAATTTATGGGAAGTAGTGATATATATTGCTTTATTTGTATCTCTTGTAGCTTTTTCTAGTTCTTTCTTAAGTTCACCAAAAGAAGGTATTGCTGTTGAAGGAATTTCATCAAATGTATCTAATTTAGATAAAAATTTGTTTGATTTTTCATCACAGTCATCTTTGATTATTTTATTCTTGTAAACAATATTAGCTGGGAATACATGAATGTTGTTTTCCTTTGCAAATTTATATGAAAGAGATGATATTCTTTCTGTTATTATTTTTACATTTGACATAAAGATGATAAGTCTAAGTTAATACATACAATATATTAACTTAAAAAGGTTATAATATCAAAGTGTTGTGTAAGTTGAATACATCTTACGAACTATTGAGATTTCATAGTTTTGAATTGGGGTTTGCCACCCTAAACCCCATTCGGTAATTTTTGTCACCACCTGCCCACAATGCTAGCAGCGAAGCAGGCGGGAAAAGTACCACAAAAAGTGCTGGAGTATTTCCCCGCCTGCAACGCTATGCGAAGCTTTGCGGGCAGGAGTTTGCTAACGGTAAACAATCATATTTCAAAAATTTTCACCCAAAAGAAATACTCCAGACCTCGATCTTAAACTTCCGTAAATTCGTACACAAAAAATTATTGAATATTACTTCTTTTACGTTTCTTATATGCGTAACATATAAACCAACTTTTTCAAGTGTTTATTCTAAAGAGAAAATATAATGGTAATGAGGTTGACCTCCATAGTAGATTTGAGTTTCAGTATTAAACTTTTTTAAAATATTGTTTTTTAAAATGATTGATTTTTCTTTAGAAACTAAGTCACCATAATAAAGAGTAATCAATTCAGATTCTCCGTTTAATTCTTTAATAGTGTCTAGAATTACTTTATCAATTTTATTATTAGATTTAATGACCCCGTTTTGATTTATTGTAAAATAGTCATTTTTATTTATATTTTGTTTGGAAATAGAAACTTGCTTATTAGATTTAGTTACTGAGAATGTTTTAATTGATTTTAAGGAATTTAACATTAGTTCTTTATTTTCTGATAAATTGCTATTTTTATTAAAATTTAATAAAGTACATAAACCTTGTGCTTGGTCATATGTTTCTATGTACTGAATATTTTTGTTATCAGATTTTAATTTTTTCGCAACCATAAATATATTTTTATTATTAGGTAATATTATAATATTTTTACAATCAATATCTTTTATTACTTTTTTAAAGTCTGAAAGAGAAGGGTTCATAGTATTTCCTCCGTCTAGTGTAACAATGCCTTCTATGCTTTTATATATTTCCCTGAAACCTTTACTATTTATAACAGAAATAACTGTTGTACCATTCTGCTCGTCAGAGTTTTCAATTTTTTGATTTATGAATTCTTTATGCTGTTTGTGAAGATTATCAAATTTAGTCTTTTTTATTGTACCTAGACTTTCAAATAGTTTCTGAGCATCTTTTCGGGTTTTAGAATGAAAGTGGATTTTAGTATATTTACCTTTATTTGCTACTATTGCCGATGTTCCATTTGTTTTGGATATTTTGTCTTTGATTTCAGGAACAGAATAATCAACATCTGTTAAAATTGCTTCGCAGCAATATTTTTCATCTGGGGTTTCTTGCCATGTCTTTAGTAGTTTTTTTATGGATAAGTTAGATTTTTTAATATTTTGTAATTTTAGTTGTTTAGAAAGTTCTTTAATAAGTCTTATAGATTTCTTTACTGAAATGAAATCTTTACCAATTTTTACTACTTCCCAACCTTTTTTTATAAGCCACCATGTATTTTCTAATGTGAATTTAATAGCCTGATAATTAAATTCCAGAAGAGATCTGATTCCACCAGGTCCGAAGATACCTATTGTTTCATCCCAAATTCTTGTTAGTTTAGGGGAAGAATAGTCATCTGTTGCAGAAATTTTTCTATCTGTCTTATTTAGTAGTGATTCGTAAAAACCCTCTAAAAAGAATACAAAACCTGCTCCTCCAGCATCGACAACTCCTGCATCTTTTAATTTATCTAGCATATCAGGTGTTTGTTTTAAAACGTATTGAGATTTGTTTATAACATTGGCAAGTATTTTACTAATGTCCTTATATTCTATATATTTATTAAATTCATCTGAAGCAGCTTTCATTATAGTTAAGATTGTTCCTTCTACTGGATTTGATACACTAGCATATGCTTCTACTGTACCTTTTTTAAAAGCTTTATTTAGTGTGTCTTTATTAATTTTTTTATGATCTTGAATAACATTACAAAAGCCATCTAAAAATTGAGACAATATTACTCCACTATTGCCTCTTCCTCCCATAAGACTAGATTCTGCGATGATATCTGATAATTCTTTTAAAGTATATTCTTTTTTTATATCTATATTATCAACAATTTCTTTTAGGGTTAATGACATATTTGTACCTGTATCGCCATCAGGTACTGGGTATACATTGAGATTATTTAATGTTTCTTTTTTTGCAGTAACTATTTTTTCAGCGTTTAGGAAAATATTTATGAGTTTTTTAGTATCTAGTGAAGTTATCATTTTCTAATTTTATGCCGGAATTTTTAAAAATATACGTTTAAAATTATAACAGAACAACATTTTATGTAAAATTATTATTACCAAAATATTTTTAGCTTTTTAATAATTCCAGTACTGTATTGAAATGACTTTTTGGGTTTATATATAAGATCTTTTGGTAAACCTATATCAATAGCTACTTTTCTTAAAATATATTTTCTTATATCATCCTTTATGTATAAATTCTCAGGATAATTTAAAACATAAGTGGATAATTGGGATTGGCTAAAAGGGATTATTAGATTCTTGTTAAATTCTTCTGCTATTTTGTATTCTTTTTTG
>CAZNER010000118.1:0-4907 GCA_964572065.1 uncultured Candidatus Saccharibacteria bacterium | reverse complement strand
TTAACAATATGTTCAATTATATCCGGTCCTAAGTACTCCATCATTTGACCAACCATGATGTAAACATCTGCTAATTCCTCCGCCATTTCTTTTACACCATCCTCACGTTCGCGCAAACAATGAGAAACAGCTACTATAAGCTCACCACATTCTTCTTGCAACACCCTAGCCTGGGCTCTAAAACCCCAAGCATCGATAGCCTCTTTATATATCTTTCTTCTTTCATCAGTATACATTTTAAAACTCCTCGGCTTCTAACATCTTAACTTTATCTTCCTTTTTCTTCTCATCAGTACCCATTAAAAGGTCTTCATACGCTTTATCAAAAAGTTTAACCCATTCCGGAACCACACTGGCTTGCCAATTTAAATCAGTTGTCACCCAATTATATGCATTATCAGCTTTCTTTTGGGCTTCCTCATAATCATTATAAACTTGAAGCATAACCTCTACCATATGATCAACATCAACAAGGGGTCTAATGACTTCATTATCATGAGGTAATACGGTATGAAGACCTGTGGTGTTACCACTTTTAACTAGGTAGCCTCTATCTTCAGTAATATTTTCAATCAAAGCTGTGTTGGCTGGCATAATTACAGGCCTTTTGGCAGCCATAGCTTCGATCCAACTTAATCCCCAACCTTCTCCAGTAGCTGTACTTATAATACAATCGCTACAATTATAAATCATATTAACCACTGCTCTTGGGTAACCTTGATTAGGCCCAAAGTTTTCCGGAAAGAGAACATCCTCTCTAACACTTAAACCATATGCCTTACATACTTCCGGAAGGTCCCAGCCTTGATCTTTTTGAGCCATGTGTAGATAAAGGATCGTATCAGGGACTTGTTCTTTAAACTTTTTGAATGCTGCAATAGTTCTAGGAATATCTTTTCTCTGCTGATTTCTATTTAAATTAGTCCATATAAACTTCTTCGCATGATCACCGAAATATCTTTTTCTAAAAGACTCCATTTCCTCAAATTTAATAGGATGGTAATCAGATGTATTTGCACCATGAGGTATAATATGTAAATCTTTACATTCCGGATAAGCTTTCATAGCTTCTCTCTTACCAAACTCTGTGTAAGCCACAACATAATCAGCAAAATTTACATTTCTAACCCATTGTGGTTTAGGAGTACCATCAACTGGAAAATAACAAATTGATTTAAATTTCTTCCCTTTATTCTTAAGAAATGGTATAAGCTCTGGTAAGAAATCTAATATAAAAGTATCTTGTAAAAAGAAAAGAATATCAAACTCCATATTGGGGATAATCTGACAAACTTTCTTTCTACCATAAGGGTCACGCTGAGAATTTGTACCTGTCGGCCAAATTCGATATGGAAATTCATGAGGATCACCCCAATAATTTATTCCCATAATGTCTATACTATATCTACCAGTCCTATGCAATCCTTCAAAAACATTTCTTGATACCGTTCCAAAACCTGTAGCACACGTAGGGCTATCGCAATAACCCAATACCTTAATTTTCTTCCCTAACTTTACTCCTTGTTTAGCCATAATCCTTCTCTCCTTTATTTACTTTCGTCATTAATAATTCCTTTACGTTTTTTAACTGCCAAAAAAGGGGCAGTATAATTTACTTGAATGTCTTTCTTAATTTTATCCATAACAGCTGGGTTATCTTTCATATATTCTTCAACTGCTTTTTTATTTAAACCACTGACCATTTTAACAAATGCTTCTGGTGTTGAATACTCAAACACGGTATCTATTTTATAAGTAGTTCTTGAATTTTGTCTTATATAAACTTCTTCTTCATTATTAATTAAATTAGTATGGCTGTCTCTTATTCTTTCCATGATAAGCATATTTAATTCTCGTTCTCTAGCGTCAAGAATTCTTTTTGAACTTCTAACAGTTTCCCATTCCTTAATTAATTCATCTGCACTCAACGAGGCAGTCGCCAAAAATTTATAGTCGGATTTTTTACAGGCTTTTTTATATTCATCACAGTATTCCTTATAGTCACACCATGGACAGAATATATTAAGCCTGGCCTTCATATCCTTTTTCTTTAAATTAGACATTTGTTTATGAATTTCTGTCAGATACTCAGAAAATTCTTTCCTTTCCTCTATGGTTCTATAACTATATATTGGTTCACTTCTTAACATATCTAAACACAAAATAATTCTTTGATAATTTGGCCAAAGCATGCTCGCTACCAAATCATAAATAGACAACTGAACATCTGTTTTTAACTCATTCGCTGTAGGGGCTGTTTTAGAGGTCTTATAATCTACTACCAACAAAGTCTCCGGATCTATTTCCACAACTTTATCTATTGCTCCAATCAACTTTACCCCATCTTCGGTTACAATATCCACAGAATCTTTACTATTAAAACCAAATTTCTTTTCAAGATCAATAATTTTTCCAAGATCAAACTTCTTTAATCTTTTTGAAACCAGCTTCAATCCTTCTTCGTGAACTTGTTTATCTTCAATACCTTCTCTAATAGAAATTTCAACATATTTATCTAGAATCTTTTTTATATCTGTCTTGGTAAACTTACCTTTTTCTTTCCATATATTACCAGCTAATTCCAAAGATTCATGTACTGCCAGCCCCAGCCTAAAAGCTGGCGACGGTACTTTAGGTAAATGGTCTATATATTGAAACTTATATCTTTGAATGCATTGAAGAAACGAACCGATTCTTGTTGCACTTAACTTAATATCCTCCGCCATTTTTTCTAATCTCCTGTAATTTGAATAAATAACCGTAAGGTTTCTCTATTCGTATTTTATTTTCTTTCAACAATATAGTATCATAATAACATATACCCTGTGCTATAGCATCAGTCATATCGTTACACTCCTTGTACTCCCAATCATCTAACCCAAGAAAATCTTTTACCACATAAAATAAATCTTCTTTCTTTTTAACGTGAAAATAAGATTTGGGAGTGCTGTTGTTCATAGTATAAGGACTTATTCTAACTAAAGTCCTACAACACTCGTTTGCCACACCTGCAAACTGAGATAATATTTTCAAAACTTTAACATTTGTTTTAGCAAAGTTATTCTCTATAACCACGTGTGTAGGTTTCTTATCCAATAATAGGGAACCTAATCTAGATCTAAACTCACTCAATCTCCAAGGTAAATCTGATTTAGGATCAGTTCTTATAATGCCAGAACTTCTTACCCTTCCGTCTACAACAAAACTCCAACCAGTGGCCTTAGAGGAAATATCTAAACTTATTATTTTAATCATTTCCATTTTATAGACCTCTTAAAAACTCTATTTGTTCTTCTGATAAATCTTCTTTTCTTGGGAAAAGTATTAATATTCTTATAACTAAATCACCGTTTGGACCGCCATTTAAACCTTTTCCGCCTGCGCCTTCTAATGTAAGAATACTACCATCCCTCAATTTCTCACTGACTATAAACTTTACTTCCTTATCTTCGATCTTAACTCTACCACTTCCACCACACTCATCACACTTCTCAATAATCTTAATTCCCTTTCCACCACACTCTGGACAGGTTTTTGCAGATTGAATAAATATTCCTTGACCAGATTTAGTCTCCATTATACTCCCAACACCGCCACAATTATGACATGTTTCTGATTTACTACCGCCCGATCCATTACAATTGGTACAAATATCCATAAAACTTATTTTAAAATCGACTTCCTCTCTAAGAATAAGCTTATTAAAAGGTATCTCAACAGTTTTCTCAATATTAATACCTTTCTTGGGAGCATTTGGATCGGGTCTTCTAGTTCTTCTTCGGGGCCGGCCGAAGAAAGGATCGTTAAAGAATGGATTAAACCCCTCGCCGCCATTAAAAAAATCAAAAGGATTAAATCTATTCATAGGATTATCATAATCAGCCCTCTTTTGAGGGTTTGATAAAGTAGCGTAAGCCACACTGATTTTTTTAAACCTTTCCTCAGCCTCTTTATCACCAGGATTTTTATCCGGATGATATTTCATTGACAACTTTCTATAAGCCTTCTTTATGTCCTCAAGAGAAGCATCTTTAGCCACTCCTAATATATTATAAAGATTCTTTTCGTCCACAATCCACTACCTCCCACTGCACACCACACTCACTACATTCGTACAATGTATGATCTTCATCTTCTTCAATCTTATAACTTATACCATTACATGCAACACATCTATAAATATAATCCGACATAAATTCCATTTTACACCTCTTCTGTTTCGCTGGCTAGTAACATATCTACAACATAACCTGATATCTCTACTTCATTCCTTTTAAATTTAAGTGACATCGGAGCAAAAAGTTGATGATCACCTAAATCAGGATACTTCTTAGTCGCATAAAGAACTTTAGTAATAGCAGGTAAATACATTACTTTAGTTTTACCGTCATATAAATTAAACTCTCCATCCTCTTTGCTGAAAAACTCAGGGTCAATCTCATGATACGACCCCTTTCTTGGAATCTTTATAACATAAAGCTCATCAGAAATCTTAAATGCATAATTTCTAGAAGGCATCAGTACCATAGTAGGAGTACCAACCTGAGTTTGTCCTTCTTTAAAATTTACTGTCATAATACTTCTCCTTTTTAAATTTCTATAACTTTAAAATAATCAATCTGCACTTCTGTCCAATATTTTTTATCAAAGCCGCCGCAATGCCTGCACTTGCCTTGATAGGACCTTTCTTCTATATGTCCATGCGCCTCTATGAAAGTTCCTTCCGGAAGCTCTCCAAGTGCTTCTGCACAGCTGAAAGAAGCTATCTTAACATATTGATATCCTCTTTTCCTCACGTCCGGAATTGCAAGAGACGCTTTAAATAAAATTGAACTGTGCTCTCCCACCCTACTAACATCTGGGTTTTTTATCTTACCTTTCAGTCTTACAAAATTTTCGCCTTTCAC
>CAZNER010000117.1:0-5276 GCA_964572065.1 uncultured Candidatus Saccharibacteria bacterium | reverse complement strand
TGTTTTTCTATTATACTCATATGCTCGACTCATAATTTTCTATGTTTTTGATTATGTCTTATTAAATATATAATTAGTGGTATAGATATAATGTGTAATAGTGTGGATACCACTAATAAATATTGTTCAATCATGGGTATTTATTTTTATATACTTCACATCTCCACCACATAATGGACATTTTATATCAAATGGTGGGATATCTTCATTGAATGTTATTTTAAATTCAGTATTACATTCTTTACATACAGCCTCTACAAATTTCATTTATTATCCCCAGATAATACGTCAGCAACTATTTTATCCCAGTGTTTGCTTATTATATCCCATGAGCAATTCTTTTCAGTCCATTTTCTAGCATTATTCCCGTGTTCTTTAATTAAGTCCCTATTATAGTAATATTTATTTAAGACTTTAGCCATATCATCAGTATCTACTAAAGATCTCCTGACTGCAGCTACGTCCATTTTTTGCCATAATAAATCCTTAATTTCTACTAAAGAGCCTCTTGGTCCAGGTTTTCCATCTATTATGAGTTCTTTAGATGTTGTATAATCACAACCTAATGATGGTAATCCACAAGCAAATCCTTCTATGTGGCATAAACCAAAACCTTCTCCACCAGTACAATTAGTATTGATATCCCACATATTGTATACTTTAGCAACTTGCTCTCTAGGCATACCAACTCTTTGGGGTCTCAACATTTTATTTGTTATACCATATAAACCTGAAAAGTATTCTATTGGCCATCCAAACTGATCGTTCCAATCCATTTGCATATGTAGTAAGACATCATCTTTATCTTTGGCAAACTTAGCAAAACCTTCCATTGTTCTAACAGGTTGTTTTCTAGGTTGATTTCTATTGAAGTTACCTACGATAAATTTATCTTTTAACTCTTTAGGTTTATTTTCATTCTTAAATATCTCTGTATCCACACCATGCCATACTCTAGGTACATCCATCTTATAAAATTTCTTGAATATGTTCTTACCATAATCTGACATAGCTACAACTTGATCAGCCATTTTATAAATGAATCCCCATTGTTGCATTGGAGGGTCACCATCTTGAGGAGCATACTGAATCCATTTGGCATCTCTAGGATATTTCTCTTGATATTTAGCTATCTCTCCCTCTAACTGTCTTCTTAGAGCTTCCTTTCCAACAAATTTCTTTGATGGTAAATCCACAATCTGTAGGTTTATATTACTCTTCATCATAACATTAGGTACATGTTGTACCATTTGTATATCATTTACTGTTAGTAATATATCTGGTTCTAATTCATCCATTAATCTTGGTAATGATTTTGTACCAAAATCCCACTTATTTTTTCCTCTAGGATAATTAGCGTGTTGTACTACAGTTTTTTGTTTACCTTGTAAATTAATTTTTATCCTTTGATCTTGAACAGACTGTAATCCTAATACATGTACTTCATATTTATCGGCTAGAGACCAGGATACACCCATTAAATCTGTAGCAAATCCTGTAGGACCTTGTAAACTGTCTCCTACTAGTAATATCTTCTCTTGACTCATACTTCACTTATCTCCTTAAAATAATCTAAGTAAGACTTAGCCATATTTTCCCATGAATATGGTGTTGGGTCGGGCACTTTACTTAAATCCTTATCTCTTAGTGTTTTAAATACATCTCTAACAAATTTTGTTTTTTCTGGTTTTCCAGTTTCTACATTTCCTAAACTAGCTGCAAATCCGTAATGAGGTGAATCCTTAACTATTAATTTTCTTCTAGAACCTATCATATCCATAGCTATTCCAGAATTGGATCCTGGAGATTCAAATTTATTCCAAGCAAATAATAAATCACACGCTTGCATCTTTTCATTCAAAGTCTCTTCACTAACAAAATCTGAATCCATTCTAAATTGTTTTTCTTTGCCACTCTTTTTTACATAATTCTGAATTTCTTCTTCAAATCCAAAATCACCACCTTTCCAAAATGATGTAGCAAAATAAAGGAATTCATCATCTTTTAGATTTTTTAATAGTTCTGGTATAATCTCAGGTAATTGTTTTCCAGTGCCTGCTATAAATCCCATTGTCCCTACTATTTTCTTATCAGTTGGTAATCCATATTTCTTCCTTAATTCAATCTTATCCTTATCAGGAAATACTAAAGCTGGATGAGGTATTACCTTATAACTCCAAGGCTCTTCCATCTTCTCTATTTGATTCTTACTATGTATTACTACACCATCTAATAGAGCATAAAATTGTTGTAGATATCCCATATGATGTGCTGTTATAATTATAGGTTGTGGGTATTTATTTATGATTTTCTGCAAGTTTTGTGGTGGCATCAAACCAGGTTCATATTGTATACTTATTACATTTGGAGAATTTCTAATTCTCTCTACAAATTGTTTTGATTCTACCCCCTCTATCTCATTCAGATATCTATTTAACCTTTCTGAATAAGTCGCTATACCACAGCGTTGTCCTAGAGAGGTACTCTGTATTGCTATTTTGTAATCACTCATGTTTTATTCTTTTTATCTTTATTCTTAACATCTTTACTTAAATTTTCATAACAACAGAAACATATCGGAACTCCTCTTTTTATTAAGTTCTTAGTGCTTTTCTCTTTAATACTATTACTTCTCACAAATCTTTCTCTTGGAAAGTATCTAGATGATGTCCATATAAAAAATGGACCAGGGTCTCTATCACAATTATAGCATCTTCTTATTCCTATAAAGCATTCCTCCTTTACCTTTGATTTTTACGAAATACTATTGTTGCTGATGGGAATCCTATTTCTTCAAATTCCTTTATAGCTCCAACAATCCTTTCTTCAAATGAGTTACCAAATGGTGCTTTGTGTCTCATTTTACCTTTCTTGTCTCTCCAAACCATTTGAACTACCCTAGATGACAATATATATATCTTTGGTTTATATTCTTCACAGATAATCTTAGCAAAAGCTTCTCTACCAGGTCCACCTTTACCATCATCCATTCTATCATATACCAAGCATATATATGCATTACCGGGTTGTATCTCTTTTAAGTCTTCTGATTTATCTGGAAACAATATTTTACCTGATGGTAATTTTGATACTAATTTCTTAGAACCATCATCTTGACGTTTCCATCCAAATACTACAGACATTATATCTTTGAAGAGAGGGTTTTGGTTTTGCTTATCTATAATCTCCTTCTCGAAAGCTTCTGCTCTCTTACCTGAAACACTCTTTAATTTTTTTGCATCATCTATAGTAAGAATTTTGCTTTCAGTTATTTTTTCGGAAGATCCTTCGTCTGACATATTTTACCTCCTTTATTTAACATTTTCATCATTTTTTCATCCATTATTTCTTTTTCTAAATCCTTTGGTTTCATATCAAATAACTCATAAATCTTACCCCAAAGATTTCCTCTGAGATAATACTCATAATCTATCTGATATTCACTAGGTAAACCTTTATCTATATCGAAAGCTATTTCTATACGCTTTCTTCTAATTTTTCTAATACCTACAGTTTCATCAGTTACTATAGGTAATATCATATACTTTTCACCTCTATTAACTGAAAAACCATATTCATGCATAGCTTTAACTAAGGCTTTAATATGATAGGGAAATCCTCCTATAGTTCCATCCTTTAGTGTTCTACCATATTCATTAATCTCTTTATTTAAAGGTTTTATTAAACCCAATTTTGTACTATCTAATTTGAGTAAGTCTATTACCCTTCTTTTAAGTTTATATTTTAAGACTGGAATTGATGCACCTTTCATTTTTAATTTAATTAATTCTATTTCTATATCAGCTAATTCTTCTGGAGTTTCACTTCTCATAAAGTTCATACCCGTTACATCCCAAGTATCAACTTCATTTATATCTCCATCTTCTGGAACTAATACATTTCTAGCTGGACTATGTATATAGGCATTTGGATAATAACCCTTAACATCTAATTCAGGTAATATCTTAGAACCAGCACTATAATCCTTTATTATGTCATTAAGATATCCTAACATAGAATCTTGATATTTTTTATTAACGTTAACGAAACAACTATCTGTATGTACATATACCCAAGGTTGATTTATTATATCACAAGCTTCTTTTATTGTATTTATTAAATCTCTTACTATTGCAGTAATAGCATCAGCTACCTCGTAATCTCTCATTCTACTATTAGCCCAACCAAATATACCATGACTAAATGCAGCAGCTTGTGTCTTCAATGCAAAGTCTATTTTTTTGTACCGTTTCCAACTAGCTGAATTTTTCTTAAGAGTTTTAAGCTTTTCTTTAATCTTTTTCCTATCATTCATAATCTCCTTTAAAGTTTCTATAAATACGCTCTTCTTATCATTAAATCTTATCTCTTTATTTTCACCAGCTTTATTAATGTACTTTAATATATGTATCCCTTCATCATCCTTTGTTTCTGGTGATACATTCTTGGATATAACAGCAAAGGGATAAGCATGAACCAAATCTGTTACCAATAAACCTTTATATATATCAGGTCTTGCATCAGGTTCAGCTGCATCATATTTAACTTCTTTTCCTTTATCAGAAAAATCTCTGCTAGGTAAGATAACATTCTCTCTGTGATAAGCTCTAAGTAAAGCTATATCATTAACTACTGCGGTAATTAATGTTTCCTCTAATAAACAATGTAATGACCAAGATAATATTAAATGAGCTTCAATTCCTCCTAACATATTATCTATAATTTCAGGTATAATTACATCTCTTACGTTATACTCTAATAATTCTTCAGGAGATAAATCTTTTATATGTTTTGCTCCTATATGCATCTTATCAATACCAGCCATTTGTATTCCTACATTACCTAGATTCCACTTACCTCTTATCTCTCTAGCGTGCATCTTCTTAGATACTGTAAGCATATCTATTGGAGCAGTGTGGTGATTTATTATAGGATCAAATTTCTTATCACCTAAAACTATAACTCCCCTCTCTTCTTTTAAATAACCTTTATCCAATAATGTATCTATTACTTTCTTGGATATCTCTTTATTAAATGTATCTTCTATCTTAACTATTTCCTCTATATAGTCCTCTTTACTGAAATATTTACCAGTTCTAGGGTAATTAAGATACCTATTAACCATTATTGTTAAATCTTCGACTGCTTCAACATCGAACTTAACATTCCAACCCGTTACTATGTCAAAATCTTCTAATTGCTCTAATATATTTAAACCTAGCTCAAATGGAAACTCTGTTTCATTTAAACTCTCATAATATAAATCTCCACTTGGA
>CAZNER010000116.1:0-5368 GCA_964572065.1 uncultured Candidatus Saccharibacteria bacterium | reverse complement strand
TTTTCAAGTATTTAGCTGATTTATCCATACAATATAAAGCTCTAAGACAATTACCTTGATAGTAGTTATTTCTGATAATACCTTTATCATCAATTATACCCATTAAATAATCCATTCCCTTTCCTACTTCCTTTTCATAACCTTTGAATTCAGTTAATCCGTCTAGTATTTGGGATGTAAAATACATACACTCTCTATCTTTTAAATTTAACCAAGAGCCGTTATCTTGTTGTGATAATATAAGTGAATCAGCCCATTTCTTAGCTAATTCCCTTTCTCCGTAATTTATTAATGTTGGTATAAAATAACCACTCACTTCAGTATGTATAATCTTTTCTTGATTTGATTTATATATACCCTCTTCTGTAGAATTATTCTTAATCCATCCAATAGCTTTATCTATTGCTTCTTGCATAACACATCATCTATTATTTTCACTTCTTCTTTAGTAAAATCTGTTTTCCAACGATTGATATTTCCTTTGCTTAAGTCTATATCTAACATTTGATTTTCAAATTTTGTACCTATGAATTTTGATATTTTATTTAACTCTTTCCTTGGATTTCCTATTAGTTTCTCTAATTCAATTTCACAATAATTATTTTTATTTAAATCATTTTTTACTATATCTATACGTTTCATCATAGATTTATACCAAATAGCTGTTTCCTCTACATCGGTAGGACACCATTTTTGTTTAGTAAATGATGCTATTACATCCTTTGGATTCCTATATATATGAATAAATTTTGCATTTGGTATTATATCTAGTATTTCATTAGCAAAGAACATAGCCCAAGTTTCATCTAATATTAAATATTTCTTATTATGTTTAAATAGATAATCCTCTATCATAAGTCTAAGATATTTCTTAAATATTTCAGCTAACTCTTGCTTACTTTTCCATTCACATATATATAACCCAGGTTTTGTGGTGTAATCTTTAATACCTTCATATACCCCTCTATATTTGAATTCGGATAGTTCACATAATAACATTCTATTATGTAACTCAAATGCAGGTATATGTTCCTTTAATTCCCAACCTACATAACTCTTAGGGGATATTAATAAGCCCTCCTTATTAAAAAGTGATAAGAATTTACTAAACATTTTATGATGTAACTTATCTTCAGTTACTTCTTCTAATAATTTTTTTAATCTCTTATATTTCTTATCCGCTATATAGGGACTCCAACACTCTGAATAGGATGAATAGAAATCAATTATTCCATCAGTATCAGTTAGAAATCTTAATTCAAATGGAAATGATGCAACTTCTGAATGCTTGGATAATATACTCTTTAATATATTAGTACCACATCTACCAGTTCCAGTTATAAATACTACATTAGTCATATAAAGCTTTCCTAGCTATTTTTAATGCTTCAACACCATCTCTACCTGTTACAGTAGGTTCAGTTGAGTTATCTATTGATTGTATAAAATCTTCTATTTCTCTCTTTAGAGGTTCTATCTTATTCATGGATATATTAGTTGTATCTGATATTAGAGGATACTCTAGAGATTTGGATATATTAATAGTCTGATTTATATAGTCTAATTCTATAAAGTGGCTTTCACAACTTATATTTAAATTTCTTATCTTTATAGGTGTTAACCAATTAACTTCAATAACACCAGTTATTCCATTCTTAAATTTAAGTATTATTACTGCTGAGTCTTCTTCCTTTCCTTTATAGCTATCATGTTTGGAATATATGGATTCAATTTCTGAATCAACTATATATCTCATCATATCAATTTCATGTATACTTAAATCAAGAATAACTCCTACATCCTTAATCCTATGGGGATACATACCTAATCTTCTACTACTTAAGGTATATATCTTACCAAATTTATTTGATTTTAATTGCTCTTTGATATACTTTACAGCTGGGTTATGTCTTTCAATATGCCCAACTGCTAATACAACATTATTATTCTTAGCTAACTTAATAAGTTCTTCTCCATCCTTTGGATGTATTGTAATAGGTTTCTCTATTAAGACATGAATTCCTTTCTCTATACAATCCTTTGCTATCTCATAATGAGTGTCAGTTGGAGTTGCTATAACAACTGCATCTACTTCATCTAACATCTCCCTATAATCTCTATATTGAGGTACGGTATACTTACTACTTGGATTATAATCTGATACACATGTTAAGTATCCTAATTCATTCAATACCCTAGCATGGTTTTTACCCATCGATCCTACACCAATAACTCCTATTCTCATATTGCTCTAGTTACCTTCTTTAAATCATTCTTAGTAACACTTGGATGAACTGGTATAGATACAACTTTCTTACAAGCTTCTTCTGTATATTGAAGCTTACCATCTTTATATTTCTTTAGGTGGGGATAATAGTATAATGGATGAGGATAATATATTCCATATCCTATGTTATTCTTTTCCAATCGTCTTAATAATAATTTTCTATAATTAGTTTTGATAGTATATTGATGATATATATGCTTTGCATCTCTTAATACATAAGGTAATCCTACTCTAGTAAGATATTTATTATAATAAGATGCATTTTCTCTACGTCTCTTATTAAATTCGGGTAACTTCTTTAGTTGCTCTAATCCTATGGTGGCTGCAATGTCAGTCATACGATAGTTATAACCATTCTTCCAATGGATATACCCTCTTTTATTTATTTTACGTCCATGATTTATTATGCTCTTAGCTCTTTCATATATATCTTTATTATTTGTGGTTATTATACCACCTTCACCAGTGGTCATGTTTTTTGTTGGATAAAAAGAAAAACATTCTAAATCTCCAAATCCACCTATCTTCTTGCCTTTATACTCAGCTCCATGAGCTTGACATGCATCACATATAACCTTAAGATTGTAATCCTTAGCTATACGTAATATATTCTTCATATCAGCAGGTTGTCCAAATAGGTGTACTGGCATTATAGCCTTAGTTTTATTAGTTATTAATCTCTCTATCTTATCTGGGTTTATATTATAAGTCTTTATATTTATATCACAAAATACAGGTTTTGCACCACAATGTAAGATAGTATTAGCAGTTGCTATAAATGAAAACCCTGGTATTATAACCTCATTACCCTTTCTAATATTAAGACTCAATAAACCTGTATGTATAGCTGAGGTTCCTGAATTAGTGGCTATAGCATATTTAGTATTTGTGAAGTCAGCAAATTTCCTTTCAAATTCCTCTACTTTCTTTCCTGATGCTAAGTTGCCACTCTTTAATACTTCATCTACTGCATCCCTTTCTTCTTTTCCTATTAAAGGTTTGGCTATTTGTACCATTCTATATTTCCTTCTTTATCAACCTTAGCATACATCTTAGCTGGGTTACCAATTACTAATTCATAGTCATCTACATCTTTAGTAACCACTGATCCTGCTCCTACCATAGCATATTCTCCTATAGTTACACCAGCTATTATAGTTGAATTGGCTCCAATACTTGCTCCATCTTTAACTACAGTTTTCTTTAATTTTTCATCATTCCATATTTCAGCTCTAGGATATTTATCATTAGTGAAGCAGACATGTGGACCAATAAATACATTCTTACCTAATGTAACTCCTTTATATATACTTGCAAAATTTTGAATCTTACAATTATCTCCTATTTCAACTTCTGTTCCTATATAAGAACTTTTACCTATGATACAATTCTTTCCAATTTTAGATTTCTCTCTTACGTGAGCAAAATGCCATATTACTGTACCATCTCCTATATCAGAGGTTTGGACACAAGCTGATTTATGTGTAGTTATTCCATTATCCATCTTATAACCTCAAACGCTTCTGCATATTTCTTTCCTATTTGTAAACCCCTAGTTCTAGCTATTGATTTAATATATTCTTCCTTAAGATAATCTCTACCTTTATATATTTGGGATTTATAACAATTTATCATATCCATCTTCTTACTAATATTATCTTCTGTTAAAGAAAAATATAGATTATTATTACTTTTTAACATATTCCATATCTCTTCATATCCTAATATACTACAACTATTTTTAAATACCCTGATAGCTTCTATAGATACAGTTTGGTGATCTTGATGTAAATCATTTAATGATGGTATAAATACCATATCTGGTAATACTCTTTTTTTGATTTCTTCTATATTCTCTAAAACTTCTTGTCTATATGTAGGAAGTCTTTTGTTTGGTAATCTCCACATATAATTATGTTCCTTTGGAATATTTATGATACTATTTGCTTTATGGCATTCATTAATCAAGTCTTGTGAGCAATAATCTGCATATAATTCATCTCCACAATCAGCCATAGATATGTAATGTATTTCAGCTCCCTTATTTGATAACTTAGCTAATGTTCCTCCACATCCAAGCTCTACATCATCTGGATGAGGTGATATAACTAATATCGTCTTATTTTCCCATTTCATTTATCTTCTTCCACTCCTCATTAGGGGCTTTATCTCCCCAAGCTTGTTTACTCTTAAATTCTGTTATTTCCTTTATGTAGGCATTATCACCCATTTTTCCGTATAGATATATACCTGTTTTTGAATGAACCCAATCTTCTCCTCTTCGTTTTCTCTGTAGAGTTAACCATATATTTATAGCCCTTTCTATAGAGGTTTTCTTTTTAACTTGAAGACTATATATCAATTTCTTGCAGAAAGTTTTAAACCATTCTACTCTCTCTATATGGGGTGCACCTGAATAACCACAAGTTTTAACTAGGTTAATATTTATTCTATTATCCTGTTCCAACCAACTATCTATAGGTATACCTTTGGGGTTCTTTCTAGGTTTAGTTGGTTCAGTTTTTCTCTTATTAAATCTAATACAATTAATACTCTCATCTTCATCCATAGATTGTATGATATTTTCTATATCTATTTCTCTTAATAATAAAAAATCGTGTTCCCAAAATAGTACGTAGGGGGTTTTAATTGTATCTACTATATCAGAATATATATAAGATCTTCTCTTATATTTGACTGTTTCTGTATTTATCTCTATATTGGGGTTATACTTATCTCTTAATTTCCATAGATTATCATAGTATTCCATATACTTCTCATTAACTTCAGGCATATCATAGTTTATTATGTGTCTACAACCCTTCAATGGTAATTTCCCATATAGACTATCAAATGTTTCTTCTATAAGTTCAGTGCTTGGTGCATGAGTCCAATAATGAGTAAATGTTACTATAGTAACTTTATCCTTTAAATTCATAAGAAATCCTTATGTACAGATTTATCCTTCTGTAAAGTATTCTCTAATACATAATTTAGGGTACTATATTTACAATATTTAATGCATTTATTAATATCTATATCTTTAATGATATCTAACATCTTTTCACTATTCCATATATG